>NZ_CACSIH010000064.1:37567-64919 GCF_902705805.1 Alteromonas alvinellae
CCAACTGAGCTAAGTCGGCACACTTTAAAAACCGCTGCCTAGACAGCGGATGCGTATTCTAGCGATAAACGCGTGGGTGTCAACCTTTTAATCGCGTTGCTTCACCAACTAATTTTGGGAAGTACTCAAGTGGTAAATATTTACTCAAAGCCATGAGCTTTTCACCTAAGTTTTCATAAGAATTAGTGGTGACGTTAATGTGTCCCATCTTACGCTTTTCACGCACAGATTTTCCGTACCAGTGAAGATGGCTACCATCAATGCTTAGCAAATCTCTTGAGAAGCTACTGCAACCAATGATGTTGACCATTGCACTTGGGCCAATAGCGGAGGTGTCGCCAAGGGGCAATCCACATACTGCGCGTAAGTGATTTTCAAACTGACTGGTTACCGCGCCTGATTGACTCCAGTGACCAGAGTTGTGCACGCGGGGAGCCAGTTCATTAACAAGCAGCTTGTCGCCTACTTGGAACAGCTCAACAGCCAGCACTCCTACGTAGTTCATGCCTTCAGCCAGTTTCACGAAGATATCGTGAGCCTGATCTTGAAGTGCGTCGTCAACATTAGTCGCTGGTGCAACCGATACGTGAAGCTGACCTTGGTGATGCAAATTTTCAGCAAGTGGATAGGTGCGTACGTCGCCATTAGCATTGCGTACTCCGATTAATGACAACTCTCTGTCGAAAGCCACCATTTTTTCGACCACTAAAGGCACGGTCTGCAAATCCAATCCCTGAAGGGCATTTTTTAGTTCAGGTAAATCAGACTCATCACTTAGACGCCATTGACCATATCCGTCATAGCCATCACGGCTAGCCTTAAGAATAAGTTTGCTACCCAACTGCTTTACGCAATCGTCTAACTGGGCAAGGTCGGTAACTATTTGGTGCTCACAATTTGCCACCTGCATGCTTTCAAGCAGCTTTTTCTCACGTACGCGATCGGCGCCAACAAGAATGCTGTCAATATTTGGCATCAACTTGTTTGTTTTCGCCGCGTCTTCAAGAAGCCTTTCAGGTACATGCTCAAATTCTACGGTAAGAGCATCTGCACCTTCTAGTGCTTGAGCAAGTGAGATTTCAAGAGGGGTTTTGCTAACTGGATGTACAACGGTATCGTTGTTTACGTCCACAGCTTGAACGTCAATACCTAACGGGCTTCCCGCCAGGTACATCATTTGAGCAAGTTGGCCTGCGCCGTAAACGACTACTCTCATTCATCTAGCTCCAACGTATTGCTTGAAGCAAGTACCGTATCAGTTTGCGATTTTCTAAAAGCGATAACGGCATTGCGTACGCTTTCGTCTTGCAGCGCAACAACTTGTGCCGCGAGAAGACCCGCATTTGCTGCACCAGCCTCACCTATTGCCAGTGTACCTACCGCAACACCTTTCGGCATTTGAACGATAGAAAGCAGTGAGTCTAATCCATTGAGCGCCTTTGATTTAACCGGGCAGCCAAACACAGGTAAATGCGTGTGTGCAGCAATCATACCCGGTAAGTGAGCTGCGCCGCCTGCGCCAGCAATGATTGCGCTAAAACCTTCATCTGCAGCGCTTTCTGCAAACTCTACTAGCAAGTTGGGTGTACGGTGCGCCGACACCACCTTCGCTTCAAATTCAACACCAAACGACTTCAGCATTTTTGCGGCCTGCTGCATAGTAGGCCAGTCTGAAGTTGAACCCATTACAATCGCGACTTTTGCCATCTAGAGATCCTCGGGGTAGGTAAAGTGGACAACCTTGGAAAGGCCGCGATTGTAGCGTAAAACCGTTCAAAATCCCACCGTAAATGGCGTCAATTATAGCGCCACTCGCTTAAGGGTTGTTGAGGCTACTCTCTTATAAGGGTGATCTATCTCTTCGCTGTCAGTCGTATTAACTATAATTAATTTATGTAGAAAAGTTGCCTGACTACACGGATTAACGAACGCTTTTATTTCCACATTTTGCGACGTTGACCATGAACGGGCGTTAGAGGTTATTGATGACAGATAAACACGAACCCGACGTACTTGATGAGGTGATAGAAGAAGTACAAGACGTGGTCTCTGACTTCTTAAATCGCGAAGCCGCTCCCGGCATATTGTTAATGGGTGCAACGATTCTTGCGCTCATTATTGCTAATTCTCCCCTAGATACGCTTTACGATCATTTAATCAGTATGCCGGTACAAATATCAGCCGGTACGTGGGCTATCGATAAGCCATTATTGCTGTGGATTAACGACGGGTTAATGGCGGTGTTCTTTTTTCACGTGGGTCTGGAACTGAAGCGGGAAATCTGCGAAGGTGAATTGGCCAATCCTAAAGATATTATTTTACCCGCAGCGGGTGCTGTTGGTGGTATGGCACTACCCGCCTTGATATATGTAGGCATCAACTGGGACAACCCCGTAGCCATTGCAGGGTGGGCAATTCCCGCCGCTACTGACATCGCGTTTGCGTTAGGTATTTTGGCGCTACTAGGTAGTCGAGTACCTACGAGCCTGAAAGTTTTCTTAGTCACCCTGGCTATTATTGACGATATCGGTGCTATCGTAATTATTGCCCTGTTTTACACCGAGCACATTACCGCGGGTGCGCTGTATATTGCTGCAGGTTGTTTATTGCTGTTGTGGCAAATGAATAAACGCAATGTGGTAGATATTCCGCCTTATGTTTTTGTGGGAATCATTCTGTGGGTAGCCATGTTGAAGTCAGGCGTTCACGCCACACTGGCAGGTGTCGTACTTGCTGGCTTTATTCCTATGCGGGATGAGAAAGACGAATCTTATTCTCCGGTAACGCGACTAGAGCACGGTTTGAATGGCTCGGTGAGTTTCGCGATCCTACCTTTATTCGCCTTCGCTAACGCCGGCATAAGTTTTGGTAACATCAGTCCGGAGGGTATTTTCCATCCTGTTACCTTTGGGATCTTTCTTGGCTTGGTTGTGGGTAAACAAATTGGCGTATTCGGTTTTTGCTACTTAATGGTGAAGTTAAAGCTGGCTAAGTTACCAGAGGATCTTAACTTCAAGCATATCTATGGCTGTGCGCTACTTTGCGGTGTTGGCTTTACAATGAGCTTATTCATTGGGGGACTGGCCTTTGCACAGACAGGCATCAATCAAATTTTTGACGAGCGTGTGGGCATTTTAACCGGCTCTCTTGTCTCGGCGTGCTTAGGATATATTGTACTGCGATTCGTTAGCGAAGCGCCGAGCGATAACACTGATGTAGCCTCAAACGCGAGCAAGTTCACTGGCAATACAGTCAAATAGAACCTGCTTGCGAATAGGCTTACTTAAATGCGCATTCATGCCTGCTTCTAAGCAGGCATTTTTGTCTTCGATAAACGCATTGGCGGTTAAGGCAATAATTTTAACCTTGTCTTTATTTCTGCCTTCTTCGCGAATAAGCCTTGATGCAGTATGCCCGTCCATGATGGGCATTTGGCAATCCATTAAAATCACATCAAAGTCGTGTTTTTTTTCTGCGGCCACCGCGTCTAGCCCATTCTTAGTTCGAATGCACTTGATATTCTCTGACTTAAGCATTTCTATAACGATGTCTGCGTTTATGTCATTGTCTTCTGCAAGTAGTACACGAATTGCACTAGGTAAGGATGGAGGCGCTTCACGCTGCTGTTGAATGCCGCCCCAACAGATTGTGGCTGGAATATGAAAAGTGAAGCTAGTTCCTACATCTAACTCGCTTTCAACGTAGAGTTCACCGCCAAGTAATTCGATCAGCCCTTTTGAGATGGCCAGCCCCAAACCGGTTCCCCCATAGTGGCGCGTAGTCGATGCATCTGCTTGCTCGAATTTCTCGAAAATAAGGTGCAATTTGTCGGGCGCAATTCCGATACCAGTATCAAGGACTGAAACTTTCAACCCTTGATGGGCATAACTCACGTTAACCGATACCTCACCTTCATTGGTAAATTTTATGGCGTTGCTTAGTAAATTATTAAGTACTTGAGCTACTTTACCAGCATCAATGTTCAAGACTTCTGGCACATCGCTGCTAATACGAAGCGTAACATCATAGCCTTTTATTTGCGCAGTGTGGCGATATAGCTCACAGGATGCCGTTAATAATTCACGGATGTCGCAACGCTGAATGTCACAGAGCATCTTCCCAGATTCGATTTTAGACCAATCTAGAATGCTATCCAAAATAATCAGTAGATTCGTCGCTGAGCGAGAGATAGTTTTTGCCCTCACTGCGACATGCTCAGGCAAAGCATTGTCTAGCATTAAATCACATGAGCCAACGATACCGTTCATTGGCGTTCTTATCTCATGACTCATATTGGCAAGAAACTGAGTTTTGGCCACGTTTGCAGCTTCGGCCTCTTTCAGAGCTAGCGCTAAATGCTCGGTTTTTTCCTCTATGCGCTGCTCTAAAGACTGGTTCAACTCATTAAGTTCTTTATTTAATTCTTGCTCTACTTCCTTCGCTTTTTTAAGTTCGTCAAACGCACCAAGTAAGCGAGCTTCCAAGCCCATAAACTCATCGCTTAGCGACGAAAGCTCTTGGATGTGCAAAGCTCTTTGCGGAGCTTTATTTCCATTTTTTTGATTAGGATCGAACTCAGCAATGTAACGGACAAGTCGGCGAATAGGCGCACCTACCATTTTGGCCACCACATACCCCGTGAATGTCCCAAAGGCAGATAAAGCCAACAACAACAGGAGGTCTTTTAGCAAGTAACTGCTCATTGAGGCGTGTAAAAGCCGCTTATCGAAGTAATAGCTAACCTTCCAATTGGCAAAAGAAAGGCTTTCGGTGAACCTTAGCCACTTTCTACCTTGGGAACCGGAACCGTTATTAACTTCTTCAACTTCGACGCCACAATTGGGTTCACACGAGTAAAACGGCGCTTTGGTCAGCGGTTTCATCGCTAGCGCATCAGATGCGTAGATCACCTCACCTTTTTGATCTTCTATCAGCATCAAAAATCCACCAAGGCTCAGGTCATCAATTGCGTTAAAACTTTTTAAAGATAGTGAACCTTCTACAATACCTTTGGGCACTCCGTCCCTATCTAAGATTGGCGCAGATATCGCGACAATTGGGTCGTTGCCGAAACCTCTGCCTTGAAAAACATTGGACAAGAATGGCGTGCCTGACTGCATGACTTCGTAAAAATAAGGACGATAAGACACGTTAGGTAAGCCATTTTTTCTCGCCTTTTCTAGCATACTTGACGGATAAGCGTGTGTGATGTCGCCGCTTTCATCTGCTACTAGAAAGGTTAAAAACTCAGGGTTGTGCGACGCAACAATTTGTAAATTAGCACCGGCCGTTGTTTCTAAGCTATTTTTCGATGCAGAATTTGAAAGAACTTGCGCTGTACTGATAATGGCATTTTGATGATGGCGTATAAAGGTTGAAAGCTGAAATTCAAGCACTTTCACCCGCTGCTTCATGTAGCTATGGATTTGTTGCTCTTGCTGATGTTGAAACAAGCTGACTGATAGATAAATGACGGCCATAGACGCAACGAAGAAGCAACCCGAAAAGAAGTATCCTAAAAGAAAATGAAGCGTAATACGTTCCGATTTGTTCGAGGTTTGCCGCTTGAGGCCATATATAGCCAAGTACGCAAAATGGCCGGTAACAAGCCCTAATACACCACTCACCCAAGTCACTAAAACACCTGAGAACAGCATATTTACGTTGTCACTATCGTAAAGAGAGTGCTCTAAAAGCAAAACCGGTAAAAAGACAATAGACCAAAATCCTGCGCCTACTTTAATGACCTGCCTTAGCGATTTGTTATAGCCGAAAAAACTCAGCACTATTGGTAGTAACGTCAGGCTTTCTTTCCCTACAATACTGCCTTCGCTCAGCCACATAGGAAGACTTATTACAAGGGCAATGGGAACAGATATAAGAGGTGAAAAACGGAGCGATGCATACACCGCAGCGCCCACGCCAAAGGTAGCAATGCCCGAACTATCAAAAGGTGGATTTAAAGCATTTAGCCCTGCGCCAAGTGCACATACAAATAGCGCTTGAAAAGCCGAAGACCATGTAAAAGAAAATGAAATACTACCTATTTTCAACGCATGTCTCCGGCGAATACGCTTAGTGTTGAGCCATATAATCTAAAGTAAAGTTTGTGAGAAGCTTCACACCTAACTTCATGCCTTCATCGTCAACATAAAACTCCGGTGTATGGTGAGCGGGGCTATCTTCTTCAGATACATCCAATGGCTTGCCGCCTACCCAAACATACAAACCTGGAATTTTCTCTTGAAAAAATGAAAAGTCTTCCGCCCCCGTGACCGGTTTAGAAAGCAGCGTATTTTCAACGCCTGCGGTACGCTGCATAGTAGGCAGCATGGCTTTTGTAAGCTCTGGGTCGTTGTACGTAATGGGGTAATAGTAATCTAGCGGTAGCGTAAGTTCTGCTTCTGCGCCCATACTCTCTGCTATAGCCTTTACTTTACGCGGAAGCGACTCGTAAATATGATCGCGCGCGGCTTCATTGAGGGTACGGATTGTGCCAACCATTTCTACTTCATTAGGAATGATGTTTGAACGGTTACCGCCGTGAATAGAGCCAATAGACACCACCGCTGCATCGTCAATCAATTTCAACTCACGACTTACTATAGTCTGAATTGACATGATCATTTGCGCAGCGGTAACCACTGGATCAACACTCTTCCAAGGATAAGCGCCGTGGGCTTGCTTACCGTGAATAACAATTTTAAATGGGTCTACCGCGGCCATGGTGCCACCCGCGTTATAACGCACTTTACCCACATCGGTGTTAGCATTGATATGCAGGCCAAAAATAGCGTCTACATCAGGGTTTTTAAGTACACCTTCAGCAACCATAACTTCCGCACCGCCTTTTTCTCCAGCGGGTGCGCCCTCTTCTGCTGGCTGAAAGATAAACTTCACTTTACCTTTCAGGTCGCCTTTAATTTCGGTAAGAATTTTTGCCGCGCCCATGAGCATTGCCATGTGAGTATCGTGACCACAGGCGTGCATAACCGGCACTTCTTTTCCGTTGTATTCGCCCATCTGCTTTGAGCGGTAGGACAAATCGTTTTGCTCTTTTACAGGAAGTCCATCCATGTCTGCACGTAATGCAACCACGGGACCTGGCTTGCCCGAGTCTAAAATAGCTACCACACCCGTTTTTGCCACACCGGTCTGCACTTCTAAACCTAGGCTTTCAAGGTAGTCAGCAACATATTCAGCGGTTTTAAACTCGCGATTCGATAATTCAGGAAATTCATGAAAGTGATGACGCCATTTAATTACATCAGGCTCGACTTTATTCGCTAATTCATCAACATTGATCTGAGCGGCATTAGCAGCTGACACAGAGGCCAACCCTGCAAATGCGAGTGACAGCAATTTCTGGTACATAACTATTATTTCCTTTGGTGTTTTTTAGACAGAGTAAATCATCTCAAGGGAGAACACACCATTGAACTAACGATTGCTGTTAAAAATCAATAAGCAAACGAAAATACCCCATTCACAAGACTGAGGGTATTAGACGGAAGTATAAGAAAAGTGCTTTATCGATGCAGGGAATAAAAAAGGCGCCGAGTGGCGCCTTTTCCTTAAATATCAACTTATTACTAAGTTTCTATTAACTCTTTTGTCTACGCATTGCGTCAAAGAACTCATCGTTTGTCTTGGTCATCGACAACTTACTGATAAGGAAGTCCATTGCGTCAATTTCTGACATTTCGTGAACGATTTTGCGAAGGATCCACATTTTCTGTAGTTCATCTTGCGCTGTAAGCAGTTCTTCACGACGGGTACCAGAGCGGTTGAAGTCGATAGCCGGGAACACACGTTTTTCCGCGATTTTGCGATTAAGGTGTAATTCCATGTTACCTGTACCTTTAAACTCTTCGTAGATAACTTCGTCCATTTTAGAGCCGGTATCGATAAGCGCTGTTGCGATAATCGTTAAGCTTCCGCCTTCTTCAACATTACGGGCGGCACCAAAGAAGCGCTTAGGCTTGTGAAGAGCATTCGCATCAACACCACCGGTAAGTACTTTACCTGATGATGGGATAACCGTGTTGTAAGCGCGAGCAAGACGAGTAATCGAGTCAAGCAGGATAACCACGTCTTTTTTGTGTTCAACAAGACGCTTGGCTTTCTCGATAACCATTTCAGCAACTTGTACGTGACGACTTGCTGGCTCATCGAAGGTTGAAGCAACGACTTCACCTTGAACAAGACGATGCATCTCGGTTACTTCTTCCGGACGCTCATCAATAAGCAATACCATTAACTCACAATCTGGGTGGTTAGCAGCAATTGACTGAGCAATATTCTGAAGAAGAAGCGTTTTACCGGCTTTAGGTGGTGCTACAATGAGTCCACGCTGGCCTTTACCAATTGGCGACGCTAAATCCAGGACACGTGCCGTAATGTCTTCTGTTGAGCCATTACCACGTTCCATGCGCAAGCGATCTGCTGCGTGAAGCGGTGTAAGGTTTTCGAAAAGAATTTTATTTCGTGAGTTTTCAGGCTTGTCGAAGTTAACTTCGCGAATTTTTAGCAGGGCAAAGTAGCGTTCACTGTCTTTTGGTGGACGAATCTTCCCAGCAATCGTATCGCCCGTACGCAAGTTAAAGCGTCGGATTTGGCTTGGCGATACGTAAATATCGTCTGGTCCTGCGAGATACGATGAATCAGCTGAGCGTAAGAAGCCGAAACCGTCCTGTAAAATTTCTAATACCCCATCACCAAAGATGTCTTCACCGCTTTTTGCGTGAGTCTTTAGAATTGAGAAAATGATGTCTTGTTTTCTGGCGCGCGCCATGTTTTCCAGGCCCATTTCCTCGGCCAGGTTAACCAACTCGCTTATTGGTTTGTTCTTTAATTCAGTTAAATTCATACTGGTGGGTCTTTGTGCTTGAACTTCGCTTACAGGACTTAAAGTCACTCTGTTCTAGTTTAGATTTGATATCACCCGGATATGGGCGTAAGCAGAATGCTGCTCGGATGAGCGCTTTAGAAAAGTTAGCACTATATTTAACCAACGTCCAGCGTTTTACCGCCCAAATGTTAAATAAATTATTGCGTCCTTTTCTGATATGGAATGCAAGTACCTGTGTTTTAGATAAAAACCGGTGCTTTATTCGCACCGGTTTTTTGTTTTATAGCTATTAAAGATTTTCGTTAAGAAACTCTGTTAATTGAGCTTTGGATAGCGCGCCAACTTTAGTTGCTGCAACGTTACCGTTTTTGAAAAGTAGCAATGTAGGAATACCACGAATACCATATTTAGGTGGAGTTTCGTTATTTTCATCGACATTCAACTTGCCAACTGTTAACTTGCCATCAAACTCGGTCGCAACTTCTTCCAAGATTGGTGCGATCATTTTACACGGGCCACACCATTCGGCCCAGAAGTCAACCAGTACAGGACCTTCAGCATTGATAACATCTGCTTCGAATTTATCGTCAGATAACTGGATAATTTTGTCGCTCATTCTTTTCTCCATTATTGGTCTGTCGCTGATTTGTCTCAGCCCGACCATAAGTGTTATATAGAAACTGTTTTTTAATGCAAGCACTGATAAGCTATAAGCTATGCCTACTCACTTAACTGATACTCACTTTTCTGACCTGCCGATTAACGGCAAGGTTGTTGACGCCTTGGCGGCAGCTAATTTTTCACATTGTACACCAATTCAAGCACTTGCACTGCCTCCTTTATTAGAAGGTCACGACATTGCAGGTCAGGCTCAAACCGGAACTGGTAAAACCATTGCTTTTTTGGTAGCTACATTTCACTATTTGCTAAGCAAAGCAGAAAATGCAGACAACAGCAAATCAAATGGCCCTCGCGCAATTATCATGGCGCCGACCAGAGAGCTAGCCGTTCAAATTTATAACGACGCCAAATTGCTTAGTGAGCATACTGGATTGTCGCTTGGTTTGATTTATGGGGGCGAAGGTTACCAAAGTCAACGTGAAACTTTGGAAGAAGGGGTAGATATTATAATTGGTACGACAGGACGCATTCTTGATTACTACAAGCAAAATGTGTTCACGCTGAAGAATATTCAGGTTGCCGTACTTGATGAAGCCGACCGAATGTTCGATTTGGGCTTTATTAAAGATATCCGCTTTTTATTCCGTCGTATGCCTCCAGCAAGCGAACGCTTAAGCATGCTATTTTCAGCGACGCTAAGCTACCGCGTACAGGAACTTGCTTACGAGCACATGAACAATCCAACCCACGTTCAGGTGGCGCCAGAGCAAACCACCGCTACACGCGTTTCTCAAGAGCTATTTTACCCGTCTGATGATGACAAGATGCTGTTACTTCTTACACTACTTGAAGAAGAATGGCCTGAAAAAGCGATTGTGTTTGCAAACACGAAAAACAGTTGTGAAAAAGTCACCGACTGGCTTACCGCAGATGGCCATCGTGTGGGCTTACTTAGTGGCGATGTACCACAGAAGAAACGCTTGGGGATCTTAGAAGATTTCACCAAAGGTAACCTAGACATTCTGGTGGCAACCGACGTTGCAGCGCGAGGTCTTCACATTGACGCGGTAACGCACGTATTTAACTACGACTTACCTGACGATGCGGAAGACTATGTACACCGTATCGGTCGTACCGGGCGCGCAGGACAAAGTGGTGTTGCGATTAGTTTTGCATGCGAGAAGTACGCACTAAACTTACCTGCTATTGAGCAATACATCCAAAAGGCAATACCGGTTACCGATTACGACCGCACCGCCCTCCTTGATGATGTAACGCCTCCAAAACCACGTAGAAGACGTACGCCCAACAACCGCAATTCTTCACGCCGTGGTAACGGTAGAGGCAGAGGAAAGCCCCAAAACCGAAACAATAGAACGCAATAATAAAGCGAAAGGTAGTTAATTAGAAACGAGATTTTATGCAGGCAGAACTCCAGCACGACGCACAAACTTACGGTGAGTATTACGCCGCCGTGGACTTAGGCTCCAACAGCTTTCACATGGTGATTGTTCACGTTGTTAATGGCAGTGTGCAAATAATAGGGAAAATTAAACAGAAAGTGCGCCTGGCAGCAGGTTTAGATGATGACCTAGCACTGGATGACGTAAGCATGGAACGCGGCTGGCAATGCCTGCAGGTATTTTCGGAGCGCCTGCAGGACATCCCTCCCTCTAACATAAAAATTGTTGCTACCGCTACGTTGCGACTAGCAACCAATGCGCATATTTTCATTCGTAAAGCAGAAGAGATCCTTAATCACAAACTTGAAGTGATTAGCGGTGAAGAAGAAGCCCGACAAATTTATCTTGGTGTAGCTTATACATCCGCCAACCAAGGCAATAGCTTAGTTATTGATATTGGCGGCGCGAGTACCGAAATCATCATCGGGAACGACATGCAACCGATTCATCTGAAAAGTTTGGATATGGGCTGCGTGACTTTCATGGAGCGCTATTTTACAGGCGGAAAAATAACTGAAGGTAATTTCGAAAATGCTAAGCAAGCAGCACATTCGCTGATTGCTAATGTATCAAACGCTTTTTTATGTTTTGACTGGGAAAATTGTTTAGGTGCATCTGGCACGCCGCAGGCCATTACCGAAATTTTGGTGGCCCAAGGCATCAGCGACGCTATCCGCTTAGACTACCTGTATCACCTTGAAAAGCAATGTATTGAGTGCGGCAGTATTAAAACACTCGATATCGACGGCTTAGAAGACAATAGAAAAGCTATTTTCCCTTCAGGCTTAGCCATTTTGATCAGCCTGTTTGAAGCACTAAATATTAAGCACATGAACATTTCTGGCGGCGCCCTGCGTGAAGGGCTTATCTATGGAATGTTAGATAATGTCACAGAAAACGATAGACGCCAGCAAACGCTTAACCAAGCAAAACAGCGTTATCATATCGACAAAAATCACGCGAATTCTGTTCGCCATGTGGCACTTGGGCTATGCCATCAGCTTTGCGCCCAACAAAACATCTGTCACCTAGATACGGAAACTATCTTGGGTGCTGCTGCACAGCTTCATGAAATCGGCCTTCATATTGAATATAAACGTCACCACGAGCACGGTGAATATATTCTAAGTCATATCGATTTACCTGGCTTTACTCGATTACAGCGTTCAGCAATTCGCGATTTGGTAGCGCAACATCGCTTAACCATTAACACTCAAATTTTCGAAAAGTATCACGAAGATTACCGCCCCATGCTCAAAGGATTGCTTCGAATACTTAGGATTGCAGTTGTGTTATGTCTACGCCGTCAGAACAAGCATATTCCTGAAGTTTCTTTAAGCTGCGACGATAGTAAGTGGACGCTTACTTTTCCAGAAGGTTGGCTGAAGTCTCACCCTTTGATTAATGCCGAGCTAGCTAATGAGTGCTGGCTTCAACACAAAGCTGGTTGCGAGCTCGTCTGTAAGTAAACACTCACATTTATACTTCAAAAAACAAAAACCGTGCTAAGCACGGTTTTTTTATGGACGATTAATGCGCGTTAATAATAAGCGCGTTACTTGGCATTTTGTTTCGCGAGTAACTCAGCCGCTTTAGGCGCAAAGTACGTCAGAATTCCATCTGCACCCGCCCTTTTAAAAGCAAGTAAAGACTCTAATATTACCGCCTCTTCGTTTAACCAACCATTCGCAAATGCAGCTTGGTGCATGGCGTACTCGCCACTTACTTGATACGCAAATGTCGGGACTTTAAATTCGTCTTTACAACGACGCACAACATCTAAGTACGGCATACCTGGCTTCACCATTACCATGTCAGCGCCCTCTTCTATATCAAGCGCAATTTCGTGGAGTGCTTCATCGGTGTTGGAAGGATCCATTTGATAGGTTTTCTTGTTGCCGCCCTTTATATTTGCAGCGGAGCCGACGGCATCACGAAATGGACCGTAGTATGCAGACGCGTATTTAGCTGAATAAGCCATAATACACGTATTGATGTGACCTGCTTCTTCAAGTGCTTTTCGGATACTACCAATGCGTCCATCCATCATGTCAGAAGGTGCTACAATATCAGCGCCAGCTTCGGCATGAGATAATGCCTGTTTGATTAGTACCTCAACCGTCTCATCGTTCATCACGTAACCAGTCTCGTCTAAAAGGCCGTCTTGACCGTGAGACGTAAAAGGGTCTAGTGCGATATCAGACATCAGCATTACCTCAGGAAATGCCTTTTTAAGCGCTCTCATTGCTTGCTGAGCAAGACCTTCAGGGTTAAAGGCTTCACTAGCACATTCCGTTTTAAGCGACATGGGGGTTACAGGGAAAAGCGCTATCGTTCTAATGCCCAGCTCTACCCATTTCGCCGTTTCTTGCACTAGCAAGTCGATAGAAAGTCTTTCCACACCCGGCATAGAAGGTACGGGTTCACGCGTATTTTCACCGGGCAATACAAACACTGGATAGATTAAATCATCCGTAGTTAGCCTATTCTCTGCAACAAGCCCTCTTAGCGCATCTTTAGCTCGCAACCTACGCATACGACGGTGAGGGAAAGATGAAGACATCATAATTTTTCCTGTAAATGTTTGTGTATTACCGTGTTGCGCCCTGAAGCTTTTGCTTCATACAGGCACTCATCAGTAAATTTAAATAGACTCTGCGCGTGCTCTTCGTCAGCAATAATGGTGGTAGATACACCTGCACTCGCGGTTAGCTTAATGATTTCACCCTCATATTCAAGAGGGCTGTTTTCAAGGCTATGTCGAATACTCTCGGCTACGTGATACGCGCCATCCAAGTCTGTATTAGGCAATATAATGGCAAATTCTTCACCCCCTATTCGACACAAGTCATCTGTTGGGCGATGGATGAGTTTTTGAAAAACCTTTGTCACGTGGATTAAACATGCGTCTCCACCGTCGTGACCATACTCGTCGTTGATATTCTTAAAGTGATCCACATCAATAATAATCAGCGATAAAGGCGTTTGCTCACGGCGGCTTCGCCTTCCCTCTGAGCGTAATCGCTTGTCGAAGTGTCGACGATTGTGCGCGCCTGTGAGCGGATCAATCGCATTAAGCCGCTCTAACTCCTGATTAACCTCAGAAAGCTCGCGCAGGGTTATCTCTAATTCAAGTGTTCGTTCCTGAACTTTGTATTCTAAATCGTCTTGGTAGCGCTTTTGCACTTCCAACAGTTTTTCCTTAGCGGAGCTTGCCTGCTTTTCTTGCTCAAGGGCAAACTGCTGGGCATTGATTAAGTCGTCACGACTGTGGCTGTAATTAATGGCAAGAATGAGCGCTAATATGAGCGCTTCAACCGTGCCACCAATAATCAGCAGGTTGTTGGATGAAATAGGTAACTGGATGATATTTACATTATCTAGACTGGCTGTTAATCCACTCACTAATAGAAAGGCCCAAGCGATTGTGAAATAGCGGGCTATCACCTCTCCTTTAAGTGAAAGCCACACGCCCAGAGACAAGGTAAAAATAACCACGAGGCTTAGCAATAAAAGAAATGCTTTTATCATTAACCAATAAGGAAGAATAAGACCTGCAATGATACTTAAACCACACACCCAACTAATCGCTTTGGTCACGCGGTCTAGCTTTTCACTGTATTCCCTTATAGGCAAGAGACTACGGGTAAATAACGCAGCAAACATAATGGTACAGTTTGCAAAAACGATAATTGCTTTGCTTTGAAACCATGTACTTGCAGGCCAAATATAGGAAAACCCGTAGCCGTGTAGCGTCATCAACGTAAGTGCGAGGTTGACCACATAACCGGCATAAAATAAGAAAGACACGTTTTTTGTGGTTAAAGTCAAAAACGCATTGCTCACTCCCATCGCGATTAAAATACCGAAAAATATGCCTAGTACTAAGTTTCTACTTGATGTGTATTCTATAAACTCAGTCTCTTCCCAGATAAGGATAGGAAGGCGAATAGTGCCCGATGTTTGCATCTTGATAATAACGCGCTGAGACTGCGCACTGGCAGGCAGTGGGAACAAAGGCTTAACGTGTGTAATGGGCCTATCTTCAAAGCTTTGCTTATCTCCACTCGAGTAAGTCACAATAGGTTTACTGCCCACTTGGCTATACACGGCCACATCAAGTTTATCTAATAATGGATAGTCGATGTGCAGAAGAGCGCGACTTTGGTTACTCTGTGTTGGCTCAACTATCATCGAAAACCAATAGACATCGGTATCCATTCCTAAGTTGACTGGAGATGCAATTGGAGACCAATCATTTGCGGGCGTTTGTATAATATTATTAAAGTCGAACGTTTTTCCGTTCACCTCTTTTAAATAACTTAACTGAGAATAACGAGGTGAAACGCTTGTCGCTGGAGACAAGTTCATCAAGACAAAGACAAAAGCAACAGCGGCAAGAACTGTAGTGAGAATAAGACCCGCATCATACTTGCGCATCGCTTTTAGATTTGTCTGCATATAAACCTATGGTTAGTTGAGGGAAAATAACTCACAGGTATTAGCATAACTGCTAATACGTAATTTATCAGTCTCAACTTGCAGATATTCGCCTAATTGCTGAGCGATATGAGGCAAGTATGCGGGCTCATTATTGCGTTTTCGAGGGCGCAATGTCTTCGGAAATAAGTACGGAGCATCGGTCTCGAGAATAAGTCTGTCAAGCGGTATGTGTTTTACGGCATCACGTAAATCTTCGCCACGTTTATCGTCACACACCCACCCTGTTATACCGATATAAAGGCCTAGCGACAAATACGCTTCTACCTGGTCCATTGTTCCTGTGAAGCAGTGGGCTATTCCCCCTTTCAAGCGCGGCATATATCGAGTTAACAAGCTGACTTGTTCGCTAAAGGCATCCCTTTCGTGCAGATATACGGGAAGATTCAATGATACCGCTATATCCAGCTGGGCCTCAAAAACCGCTAATTGAACGTCTTGAGGGGAAAAGTTACGGTTAAAGTCTAATCCGCATTCACCAATAGCTACACAGCCTTGATGCTGAGCAAGCTCACGTAATCGGTAATAGTCACGTTCGGTGACGTCTTTGGCATTATGAGGATGTACTCCAATGGTGAAACAGCATTGTTCAGAGTACTTTTTATAAAGCGCTACCGCTGCATCCCACTCTTGAGGATGAGTAGTGATGACGCAAAGCTTCTCAACTCCGGCTTCTTGCGCTCTCTGGATAACCTCGTCGGCGTCAAAGCGCTTATCAAGCAGATTGACGCCAGCGTCGAACCAAGGCATCTATTTTACGCGCTTTACTTTAATGCGCTTGTTAAGACCTTCAACGCTTAGGAAGAAGGAACCAAAAAGACCCCGCTCAACAGAGACAGCTTGTCCTTCCTCAAGCTTCAAGTGCGTTCGATCCGTTTGCTGCCAGACAGAGCCATCGCTGAAAGTTAGCACATACTTATCGCGAGGGTTTTTCTTAACTGTGTTAATAGTGACGGTAATTTCTGAGGTCTCTTTTGTTAAGTCGCGCTTATGCTCTAGACCAAAGTCATTGCCCGGCTTTGAGGGCACAGGTTGTTGCCCAACCTGCGCTGGGCGAGGGCGAGTTTGTGCGCTGTTATTTGGCTTATATGCCTTTAGCTGGCTCACTTGTTCGTTAACGCCTTCATATTGATTTAACGACTTTGCCACACCGTCGTAGCAAATTAGGCGCTTAAGGCTATCATCTGTATTACGGCACTTTTCCATCGCTTCACCGATAGACTCAGCGTGTACTTGAGGAGCACTAAAAGCACACAGTAAAGTGGCAATTGAAAGCAGTTGAGTTTTCATTTTTATTCCTTTCTCTTTTGAACTTTTATGTGTTGTCAGGTGTTTGCGTTTTGCCTTCATCTTTTGGTGTTTTACCGGCGTAAAAGCCTCCAACAATAACCCCTACTTCAAACAGCAGCCACATTGGAATAGCTAATAATGTCTGAGAGATAACATCGGGTGGTGTGAGCAGCATGCCAACAACAAAGGCCCCTACAACCACATAAGGCCGTTTTGCTCGTAGCGACTTGGCATCTGTTAACCCAGTCCAACACATAAGAATAATAGCGATAGGTATCTCGAATGAGACTCCAAATGCGAAGAAGAGTTTCAATACAAAGTTTAAGTAACTTGAAATATCGGTACTTACAGTAACCCCTTCAGGGGCGACGCTAGTGAAGAACGCAAACGCGATGGGGAAGACAACAAAATAGGCAAACGCCATGCCGGCATAAAATAACAGGGTACTTGATAGCAGCAGGGGCGCAACCAGACGCTTTTCATTTCGATACAAGCCTGGAGCAACAAAGCCCCAAACCTGATAGAGCACATAGGGAATAGCAATGAAAAACGACAATACTAAGGTAAGTTTAAAAGGTGCGAAAAAAGGTGAAGCAACATCAGTTGCAATCATGCTCGCGTTCTCTGGAAGTGTTTCAAGCAGAGGCATGGCCAACAGCTTATATAAATCCTGTGCAAATGCGGCAAGACACACAAACACAATCAATACGCTCAAAAGTGCTTTGAGAATACGACTGCGCAATTCAATTAAATGAGAAATAAGGTTATTAGCGTCAGACATCTATTGCTTTTTATAAGGTTCTTGAACCGACTCTGCAGCTTTTTTTAGCTCATCGACGCTTTGTTCAAGTTCAGGTGAAAGATCTTTAAGCCCTTGCTGCTCTGCTTTTTTCAAATTTTCATGCAACTCGTGCACGCGCAACTGATGCTCAACTTCTTGCTTAAAGCCCGTTGCTACATTACGCACGCTACGAATTGTATTTATAGTTGAGCGCATGGCACCCGGTAATCTTTCTGGCCCTAAAATAAGCAGCGCCAGTACACCGATAACCAATAGCTCCCAAAAGCCGATATCGAACATTAGGATTTTTCTTTAACGTCGCTCTGCGTCTTTGTTGAAACAGGCTCTGCTGCTGACTTTTCTTCAACTTGCTTCTTTTGTTCAAAGTCTGCGTCTTTGTCTTCTTCGGTGACAGCTTTTTTGAAGCCTTTGATTGCGCCGCCTAAATCAGTACCTATACCTTTAAGACGCTTCGTACCAAATAAAAGCACCACAATAACCAGTATGATCAGCAACTGCCAAACACTAATACCACCCATAAAAATAATCTCCCTTACATCGATTGGCACAGTATGCCATTGCCTGCTGATGCTTTCACCTGAATATTTACTTCTATGAATAAAGATTGACGTTTTGGTTGGGACAATCCATGCTCTGTATATCCCCAATGCGAATGGTCGAAACATTCAACTATGCTAATTTTTACAAGGAGTTAGTGAGCAATGCTATGCCTTACCGTGGTCTATTGCCATTTATTGCTCGCTTTACCTGTTGCACCTGACTCAGCTGCTAACACGTTGAACTCCCCCGTAAATGCGACCAGTGTAGGTATAACCTATCGGGATATTGCTCGGCCAGAAAATACGCTTACTAACAGCGCTACTTCGACAGAAGAAAGTACACACTCCTTGCCTCCTTCAATACCTAATGAGCAATGGTTTGATATTTGGCAGCGTAGCTTCACCGACACCATGGACTTCACCGTAAAACAGCTTGATGGTTTGTTTGAAAGTTCAGATGAAATAGGTGCTTCAGGACAGAAGGAGGCCAGAGCCGAAGGTCGTGTTCAACTTGCCTGGGAGCCAAGAAGTGGCATGCTCTCGGATACGGATTTGCGCTTCAGGGTAAGAGTTCGCCTACCGGCTTTAAAAGAACGCGTTGATTTACTATTAAGTGATAACGAAGACGAGACACAGAACAACACAATACGAGCCGCGAGGGATAGCGGCAATAACAACCGCGATCGAACGACCATTGCGCTTCGCTTTCGTCCTGAGCAAGACTCTCACTACTCATTTAGAATTGGCGCTGGTCGCCGCGACCAGCTATATGTGATGACCCGATACAGAGATGCTTTTGCCTTTTCTAAACAATGGGCCATGCTATACGACGCCGAACTTTACTATTACACCCGTGACCGTTTGGGTGCGGAGGTGGGCGTCGCTTTTCAATACGAAATCAATAAAAAGCACCTGGTTCGACAAAATAATCGCTACTACTACCGCGACGATACCAACGACTGGCTATGGCGTCACGAGGTCCACCATTTGTTTTCGGTAGATCAACATAACGCCGTTATTCCTCACTTTATGGTGGAAGGGCTTAGCCAACCCAACTTTCGCGTAGAAGAAGTCTATGGCGGGTTTAGGTGGCGTAACAACATGCTGCGCGATTGGCTATTCTTTGAGGTAGAGCCTTTCGTTTTATGGCTACGTGAAGAGGATTTTAAAACCTCATACGGCATAGCCCTGCGCGTAGAAGCCTACTATGGGCGCGATACTTAGAGAAATTCTTTATAGAATCAAAAAAGGCTGTCTAATGACAGCCTTTCAAAAATAACGCAGTGCGCAAAAACTCAAAAAAGTTTAAGGACGAAGCGCCCTATCACCTCGAGCAAGCCCACACACACCGGTGCGCGATGATTCGATAATTTCAGCACACTGCCCCATAGTCGTGGCAAATGCATCTAGCTTATCTGTGGTGCCCGTAATTTCAATGGTGTAGTTGTTTACGTTCACATCCACAATACGCGCACGGAAGATATCAGAGTTCCGCTTCACTTCAGCACGTACCGACTCTGTGCGAGTCGCGACTTTAATCAGCATAAGTTCGCGTTCAATGTGCGTACCTTCAGTAAGGTCTACCACTTTTAGCACATCAATAAGCTTATTCACTTGCTTAGTAATTTGCTCTATGACTTTGTCGTCGCCGTGCGTGATAATCGTTAGACGCGAAAGGCTCGCGTCGTCAGTCGGTGCCACACACAGTGAATCGACGTTGTAACCGCGTTGTGAGAATACACCAACGATACGAGATAGTGCGCCAGGGGCGTTTTCCATTAATACAGAGATAATACGTTTCATCAGGTTCGCTCCGTCTTGCTTAAGCGCATGTCATCCATTGCGCCAAACTTAATTTGCATTGGATATACGTGTTCGTTTTGGTCTACTGCTATGTCCATAAACACTAAGCGATCTGTGTAACTGAAACATTTCTCCATTGCTGCGTCTAGCTCGTCAAGCTTGTCTACTTTAATGCCCACATGTCCGTAAGCTTCTGCCAACTTCACAAAGTCAGGCATTGAATCCATGTAAGAGTGTGAGTGACGTCCTTTATAAATCATATCCTGCCACTGACGAACCATACCTAGGGCACGGTTATTCAATGAGATAATCTTTATAGGCAGGTTGTACTGCAAACAAGTAGATAGCTCTTGAATATTCATTTGAATACTGCCGTCACCCGTTACTACCACAGAGGTTGAACCTGGATGCGCAAACTGCACACCCATTGCAGCCGGTAAACCAAAGCCCATGGTGCCAAGACCACCTGAGTTGATCCACTGACGCGGTTTATCATACGGATAATAAAGCGCAGCAAACATTTGGTGCTGACCCACGTCAGAACTTACGTAAGCTTTACCGTCTGTGTGTTTGTACAAGGCTTCGATAACGCGCTGAGGCTTAATAACTTCTTCGCCCTGTGCGTAGTTTAAGCACTGACGAGAACGCCAGGTTTCAATTTGTTGCCACCAATCGGCCAGCTTTTCGCTTTGACCTGATAAGTCTTTCTTATTTACCTGACTTAAGATTTGATCAAGTACTTTATCTACCGAACCTACTACAGGAATATGCGCATTTACGGTTTTAGAAATTGATGCTGGGTCAATATCAACGTGAATAATATCCGCATGTGGGCAGAACTTATCAACGTTATTAGTAACACGGTCATCAAAACGTGCACCTAGTGCAATGATGCAGTCGGCATTATGCATAGTCTTGTTCGCTTCAAGCGTACCGTGCATACCTAGCATGCCGATAAATTGCTTGTGTGTACCCGGCATAGCACCAAGACCCATTAGCGTACAAGTTACCGGTGCATTAAGCTTCTCAGCTAACTCAATAACCTTTGCTGAAGCATCGCAAGCTACAGCTCCACCACCTACATACAGTACGGGACGTTCTGCTTTAAGTAGCGACTCAACAGCCTTTTTGACCTGTTTAGGATGGCCTTTTTCAGTTGGGTTGTAAGAACGCATGGTCACATCAGTTGGGAACACGTACGGGTGTTCTTCTGCTACGTTCACAATATCTTTTGGCAAATCTACTACCACCGGACCAGGACGACCTGTGTTGGCAATATAAAAAGCTTTAGCAATCGCTTCTGGGATATCAACCGCGCGCTTCACCAAAAAGCTGTGCTTAACAATAGGGCGTGAACACCCCACCATGTCAGTTTCTTGGAATGCGTCTTCACCAATATGCTTCGACGGCACCTGTCCCGATAAAATAACCATCGGAATAGAGTCCATATATGCAGTAGCAATACCTGTAATAGTATTCGTAGCGCCTGGACCTGATGTGACGAGCACTGTGCCGGTTTTGCCAGTTGAACGTGCATAACCATCCGCCATATGGGCGGCTGCCTGTTCATGACGTACGAGGACGTGTTTGACATCATCTTGCGCAAATAACGCATCATAAATGTCTAATACGGCACCACCTGGGTAACCGAACACGTGTGTCACTCCTACATCTTTTAGCGCTTCAACCACCATGGCTGCGCCCGACATCATTTTCACAGTGCTTTCTCCTGTAATGGGTTGGGGGGTTTGTCAGCGTACGTTGACGATGCCCAGACTATATCTAAGGTAATAGGAAGATAAAACACCAAATTGCATAAAAGTGAGATACATATCCCAATATTCGCAATAATTAGGA
The DNA here is from genome assembly GCF_902705805.1 of Alteromonas alvinellae. NCBI lineage: Bacteria > Pseudomonadati > Pseudomonadota > Gammaproteobacteria > Alteromonadales > Alteromonadaceae > Alteromonas > Alteromonas alvinellae. The sequence continues at coordinate 59,294 of NZ_CACSIH010000064.1, forward strand.
TAAATATTTCGACTTAAGTGCAATTTTGACAGAAAGTAGGATATTTATTTACACAAATTTAACAGCGCAAACAATAAAGTTGTAGAACGGGAGCGATTCGCCTTTACCCACTAAATGTGCGTAAAGGCATAAGCTTAATCATCGAGGTCGATATCAAGATCACTGTTATCGCTCATATCGTCGTCATCGTCAACATCTTGTTCAACAGCACGCTTAGAGCCATAAATACTTGCTGTTTTTGGACGGTTTATTCTGGCTTGGTATTTCAACCACGCTTTCTCTTGCGGTGTTGCAGGATCACGATGACCAAGAGCCGATTCCAAATAGGCTTGTTCTTCATCATTCTCTGGCGTAATTTTCCCGTCCACTAGTGCAGCGAACAAACTACCGTGAGCCTGAAGAAGCTTACTTTCATTAATTGAAAAATCTCCTGAACGGGCAAAGCCGTACGGGTAATTTTTCTTATCTACGAAAGGTTTTCTTGTGACTTGTTCTTTTGTGATTACAGACATCTTAACCTCTTCCACCGCTAATACCTGCGTTGTAAACACAGGCAAAATTGCAACACCAACTGTTGAATGAAATAGACTACTGATATAGCGCCTTAATCGCTTTCAAGGTTATTCTTAGTTGGATTTTTATTTTCTGTCAAACAGAAAAGTAGCGGTAGTAAAAACTTAATATTGAATGTTTTAAAAGAGCATTAAAAAGGCCGCAAGCGCGGCCTTTTAATATAAGTGGGATATCAGCGTTTTTCGCTTACCCAAACCGTAATGGTTCCGTCGACGACCACGGTGCCTTCAGCGTTGTATGCCTTAACACTAATAGGTAAATCACCTGGTTTCCATGCGTCCGCGGGCACTTCTGCAACACAGCGAATATCTGAGTCGGCCTTTGCTGGATATTTCACTTCCATACCCTTTGGGATCCACCTTAGGTTTTTAGGGATTGATGCTTCGCACATGAACCCCATGGCCATTTCTAACCCGTTGCAAATAGCAATAACGTGAACCGTACCAATGTGATTTTCAACCGCTTTACGTTTGCTAATAAGCACTTCGCAGTAGTTTGGTTTGATGTCTGAGATAAGTGGAGAAACAGTTGAAAAATATGGCGCTCTGCGCGCTGAGTACCAACTGAACAGCTTTTTGCCGAAAGGTAGTTTTAAGAATTTATTATAAGTATTGAGTACGTAGTTCTTTGACATAGTCAGTCACGCTAATCGTATATGAGGAGAAACCCCATGAGTGAAGAATCAGTACACTAACGCGTTGCTCTATGATCAACCTAATGTTTAGCGCACGCCTATCTGGTTAGACCAGTATACACATAGTAACATAATAGTTACTGTCTGACGTTGCAACAAGGTTTATTGCAAAAACAAAAAAGCAGCTCAATGGAGCTGCTTTGACTGTATTAATAACAGCTTAGTTAAGCTGCATGTCAAACCCTACGAAGTAAAATCTTCCACGGGCACTTGCCGGATAAGCAAAGTTCGTTAAGAAAGGTTCTTCGTTGGTAATGTTCTTAATACCACCGTACATTTTAACTGTGTCAGTCAATACATATGAGAAGTTAATATCGTGCTGGAAAAATTCATCCATTACGACAGAATCGTCATAATCACCACGCTCGTATTCTTCAATTTCTACGAATGCGACTAACTGCTCATCCATGTACTGAGTTTGCCAACCGATTTGCAGATCCTGCCATTTCCAAGTCACGGTAAAGTTGCCTGCCCATTCAGGGCGATTTACTTCACCAAGCTCTGGGTTAACTTCGCTCAGATCGTTAGGGTTGGTATATTGGTCAATCTCATTGACCTTAGTACCTGATAGTTTTGTTAGGAACGTATGATCATCGATTTCAAAATCATAACCGATGCTGAAATCTACGCCCGACGTTTCTAAGCGAGCAAAGTTAACATCGGTAGAACGTAAGAAATTTAGACCAGCAAACTGCGGAGAGTTTTCATCGGTATTACGGGTAAACAAAGAACAAAAGTTTTCGTTTAAGGTTTCACCGATGTAGCATCCATTAACAATATCGTCAGAGCTTACAGAGCTGATTGCAGATTCAATCTCAATGCTCCAATAGTCAGCCGTTAGTGACAAGCCTTCTAACCAGCTTGCCTGATAGACAAAGCCTACCGTTGTCGTATCAGCGGTTTCTTCCTGTAGTTCTGGGTTACCACCGGTAACACCAGGGAATGCTGCCGATAGTGGATCGGTGTAAACATACTCACCTGCGTCATTAAACGGGTTATAACCAATTGACTGGAAGTCTGCCACACAGTTAGCTTGTATCTGATCTGCGGCTGCCGGATCATTACCACGGATGCCTGCAATCACGCTGGCATTACACGGGTCGGTAGGACGGAATGTTGTACCCACTTCAGGACCGAAAAGCTCTGTGATATTTGGCGCACGAACAGCTTGTGACTGCGACAAGCGAATCATAAGATCTTCGTAAGGTGCATACATTAAGTTTGCACGCCACGTTGTTGTGTCTCCAATTGTAGAGTAATCAGAGTAACGGGCAGCCAAATCTAACGTAAGCTCTTCGGCTAGCATCTCGCCTTCAATTAATGGAATTGATACTTCGACGAACACTTCACTTACATCAAAATCACCTGTTTCGTTTGCCGTTTTAATAGATGGCTGGAATACCAGTGAGTTGTTAGATGAGTACTCAGAAATCAAGGTTCCTGCTTGATATTGTGAGCCTTCAGGGATAATACCAAGTCGCCAATTATCGAAAGTCGCTTCTGATTTTTCTTTTCTATATTCCCCGCCTAGCGCAAAGAATATCGGACCATACGGAAGCTCGAAGTAGTCAGATGAATCACCAGATAGTGAACCACTCACAACGAATTGTTCGATGGTAGTTTTACTGCGGCTATCTTGCGTTACCCAATCAACCGCTTCCTGAGAAATACCGTCTGCACCAGCCCAAATATTTAAAGGTACACAGCTGCCATCACCTGGAGTAAATGAAAAGTAGCCTGGGTCATATACTGGAATATTAAACGCAGTGGTAACTTGAGGTGTATCTGCGTCTAAGTTTACACGGCAGGTTGCCTCACCTGTCGCAGGGTCTGTAACCGCGTCGATTGCAGAGAAGAAACGGTCTACTACAACAATATTTTCTGTACCTTCTTGCTCAAACTCGAATCTTCCGTAATTTAACGCAAGATTATACTGCCAGTCGTTTTCCAAGAAGCCTTCTAGCCCAATAACACCGCGTAGTGTTCTACGCTCGTTCTCAATTTTACCTTGACCAATGCCAATTGGGTCAGCTGTAATGGCAACACCACCGATTTCGCTTGCTAGCGGCTGAATAAAAGAAGGCAGGTAAGGGTTATCCGCTGCACCAAATAATAAATCCCAGTATGAAGACGGCTGGCTTTCATTTTCTGTTGTCTGAACAACGTACTTAAATTCACCAAACACAGTGCTTGTGTCAGTAAGGTCGTAATGGCCTAGCAGATTTAACGCAATTTTGTCGTTTGGCGTAATTAAATAGCCGCGCTGTTGCTGAATGGTGTTGTAAGAGTCACCACCAAAGCCTTCAAAGTTACCTGATACCAAGCCGTCTTGAATCGGTCTGTAAGAGCCATCTTCCAATACGTTCCAGCAACCACCTAATGCGCCGAATGACGCGGCACCAAACGAGCTGTTATATCCAGAAAACGAGTCAAGACAGTCTGGCGTTCCGTTACCATCAAGGTCGATATTAGTCGCAGGATCAAACCCCTCAAACGTATAAGGGTTACCCGGTATGATGTAGCCATAACCCGAAGTGAATGGGAAAGTGCGGTAAGGAAGAACTGCACGAGGGTTTGCTGTGGCCGCGCGGTTAAACAGCGCTAGCTCTTCTGAAGTTAAATTCGGTTGGGTTCCAAAAGTATCTACATAGTTTTGAATAAACGCATCCTGTGACGGGATGCTTAAACCGAAATTAAATAAGCCTGTGTTGTCGTAGTTATAGTATTGCGCCAAGTTTGGTGTACTAGCACCAATATCGCCTTGTTGGAATCGCAAAGCGGGGTTGGTCCAATCGCGCGCAGAGCCAATGATCAAACCATTATCTCTTTCACTTACTCGCACACCTTCATCGTTTTGATACTCGATGTTTATTGCAAAATTACCTCTGTCGTTGTCAAAGTTTTCACCATACAACGCAGACATGCTAATTTGCTCACCATCGCCTTCAGACGAGATACCCGTGTTTACGTCAAATTCAAAGCCTTCATAGTCATCTTGCAAAATAAAGTTAACTACACCCGTTACTGCATCGGCACCGTAAACAGCAGACGCTCCACCGGTAAGCACTTCTACCGATTTAATAAGTTTAACTGGAATTGAACCCACATCTACCGCCGCAGAACCGGCGACACCGCCCACATGGCGACGACCATTTACTAGTGTTAAGGTACGGTTTGAACCTAAACCACGTAGGTTAAGGATATTCGCACCGTCTGCAAAGGCTGAGTCAATAGAGCTTTCCGCTGTTGTAGATGAAAACAACGCGGGGATGTCGTTTATAACATCGGTTACAGAAAACTCACCTGACAGCTGAATATCTTCTTCTGAAATTGCTTGAACAGGTGAAGGAGATGCCAGATTAGGATCTCGCGCTATACGAGAGCCAGTGACCACTACTTTTTCAACATCCTTTTCGTCAATAGAGGCGTCTTCCTGAGCCTGAACTGCAGTTGCACTTAATGCTAGTGCAGATGCCACTGCACATGCGAGTACAGTAAGCTTGTTTTGCCTTGATGAATCAAAAGCCATGTGTGTTTCTCCAAATATACTTTCTCGTTCCGACATGCTCTTTTCGGCATTTTTAAGGAGTCTGAAAGCGATGGTTATTTTTTATATGTTTAAGAAATGCGTTGTGCTTAATCTTTTTTACGATCTGTTTTTTGCAAACTATGTGCCTATCAAAAGGCGAGTAATTAGCGAATTTACCGCTAAAAAACGGCGCATTATGCATATTTACCCACTAAAATCTATTTAATATTCAAATAGACTTATCAAAGCACTTTCAAACGCACGTTTTTTGTGCAACAGTCCTAACAAAACTTAGATTTATCGAGAAGTGGAATGAAATCAAGGCGGTTGCGCACCAATAGAGTGCAAGAGATAATGAATAAGGATTCATTATAGTGCGTAAACGCAGGTAGAATAGGTACTGGAGAAAAACATAAAGCAATACTTATACTTTCGTATAATTTTAAAAAGCCGCTATTGTAGCTGGTTCAAATACTTATCAATGTGCGTTTGAAGACTGCTGTGGTCTCGACATTTCACAGTACCCTGAACCGAATTAACTGCGTCACCCGCTAGCGTGGGAAAGTCGCGTTCGTGAAGAGTAATCCCCTTGTTTTTACTGAGGGAGCTAAATAACTTTCCTTTCAACATGCTGCAATCAACGGCTATTTCAATGCTTTCGAGAAAATCTTCGTTTTCAGTATTGAAGGAGTGAGAAAGTTTTCGGCTTCTATTCACATTTGAATGGGTGCTGTTTGAAGGTGATTGCTTAGCGATGCTTTCTAAACGTTGTGCGTTCAAACGATTGATATAGTTTTTCGTGAGCCTGTAACAGATTCTGTGTAACTGCC
>NZ_CACSIH010000065.1:0-43586 GCF_902705805.1 Alteromonas alvinellae
ACCGCCGTCAACGCCTTGCTCGATGATCACGCTGCGTTATTTCATGTTCAAGCAATAAACTTAGCCGCTCTTCGAAGCTTTGTTCAACGTATAAATTGGGTTGCTCGTATTGCTGCAATAGCGCATCACGTATGCCGCTTAGCTTTAAATTACTTAACTGATTATTAACTTGTTGATTGATATTTTGCATAAGTCTTCCTATGGTTTGTTAATTTTTATTAATGGTAATAGTGGTTGCCACGGATATTTTTATGATCAATATCTTGTAGTAAATCACCTTGAGCTTGTGGCAAGGGTTGTTTATCCAAGCCTTTTTCTAAGATAGTCTTTACTTGTTTAACGCGAGTAACACCTGTGGTTAATGCGCGATGACAGGCGGCTTCAAGACGTTGATCACTAAACTTTTTACCTAGGCTTAATAACCCCATACAAGCACGGTAGCTTTGCTCTGGATGTTTTTTAGCTTGCATCAATTGCATAACAAACTGCTCAGTTGATGTGCCAAATTTACTCGCCCAGCGTTCGAACCGCTGTGGTGTCCATTGTTGCTGCTTTTGATGAGCGATAGGCATATGCAGATCAAGCGTGGTGTGCGCACCTTCTCGGTATGATCTGGGGTGAACAGCGACTTGTATGCCTTGATGGTAGAGTGTCACCAACTTCCCGGAGGCATGGGCTTCAAGCTTTTGTTTAATTAAGGTATGTGGCACTGAGTAGTAGTGCTTTTCAATTTCCACATGATAATCAATATGCACGCTCACCTGTTTTACTAAGGTATAGCTGTAAGGCTGTGTAGGCAGTGGTTTGAGTGCAGGTCTGTCGATAGCATCAAACTGACTGAGCCGTGAGCCAGGATGCTTTTTCATTTTACGTTGATTTAAATCGACCAGTAATGCTTGTATTTTCAGGTTCAATTGACGCAAGCTAAAGAAGGTTTCATTGCGAAGGCGCGCCATTATCCAACGTTCAACAATTTGCACACCCACTTCAGCCTTAGCCTTATCCTTTGGTTTATAGGGTCTAGCGGGCACAATGACCGTATCGTAATGTGTCGCTAGTTGTTGGTAGGTTGGATTTAAGTCAGGCTCATATCGACACGGTTTGGTGACGGCACTTTTAAGGTTGTCAGGAATTATTAGCTCAGGAACACCGCCAAGAAACTCAAAACAACGGGCGTGACTCATCACCCAATCTTCGAGTTTCTGGCTGTAAGTCGCTTCGGCATAGGTATAATTTGATGCACCCATGACCGCAACGAACACTTGTGCAGTACGACATTCGCCTGTACTTGTATCAACAATACTCATGGTTGGGCCACAGTAATCCACAAACAGTTTTTCACCTGCTTTATGATTTTGTCGCATGGAGGGTTTTTGGCATTTAAGCCATGCCTTGTACTGACGGCAGAAGTGAGTGTAACTGTAAAAACCTTCCGCGTGCCGCTCTTTGTATTCTTCCCAAAGCAGCAACAACGTCATGGTTTTAGGCCGAAGCTCTTGCTGAACTAACGACCAGTCAGGAATGGTAAAGCCCTTTAATCGAGGCTTTGTTTTGAAGAACGCTTGTTGCAGAGCGTGATCATCCCACTTCTCATCAAGCGGCCAGTAAGTAATATCTAACTCTGCTGATTTACAGGCATATTTAGACACGATTGAGGGTGAAACAGATAAGCTTGTTGCTATCTGACGATGACTGAGTTTACAGCTGTATTTTAGTCTTAAAATCTCTTTAAGTTTACGCATTGAAATAGGTGCCGTTGGCATGGTCATTCTCATCATCAAAAATGAAAAGAATAACGGTTAAAAACACCTACTGGCTAGACAAAAACGTGTACAAATTGAACGATACCATTCAAGCCGATCACTCAATACCATTTTGACCGAAAAGTGATCGGCTTAGATAGTATTAGGTGATCGCGATGCATGAGAATACGCAGACGGGAATGACTACACCGCTACCAATAATGGTAACGGTACCTGGACATTAGCTGACAATATTGTCGCATTACTCGCTGAAGGTAATTATACGGCAACGGTTACCGCTACGGACGCTGTGGGTAATTCTGACTCAGCTACAGGTTCGATTGTTATCGATACCAGTATTGATGAAAACAATAATGGCCAAACGGTGACGTTCGATAGTATTTCAAACGACTCTGGCGTGGCTGGAGACTTTATAACTAGCGATAGCACGCTTATCTTTAATGGAACGGTGGACCTTGGTGACAATACTACCCTAACTGTTACCGTTGATGGAACGTCCTATACCTTTGGCACTGACCCTGAACTTACTATTGATGGCAGCGGCAACTGGAGCCTGGATTTAACTGGCACACCGCTACCAGCAGGCACCTATGCCGTAGTGGCGACAGTGACAGATGAGGTCGGTAATTCGGCGAGCACGGCAAGTCAAAATGTCGTCGTTCAGGCCCTCGATGCTATAAACGACGGTAACGCCGTTGATATGGGTGAGCCTGTGGTGACGGTGAACCCGCCAGAGACCACCAGCAACGACTGTGGATATTGGCGACCCTGTTTCAACAACGCCTGAAACTACAGCGCCTGAGCCTGTTACTTCAGGAACAATACCGGAAGACACAATCACCCTTCCTGAAGAAGGTGATATTGTTTCGGGAGGTCCTGTCACTGAAGTTACGGTTGATGTAGTCGATATCGATCTTCCACCTGAAGATTTAATTCTACCTGCTACCGAGCCAACGTCTGCTGACGCAACTGGCGATAGCACTTCTTTAAGTGGGACTGAGACCGTTGCTGGTGATACGTCTAAAGAAAGTGGCAGCGATATTGGAACGGCTTCACCTACGGAGTCAGACGTGCTCAAGACAGCCATTGATAAACTACCGCCTACCGACATTTAACGTAGCCTAGTTTAAACCTTAAAGCCCTGATGTCATTGCATCAGGGCTTTTTTTGCTTGTGAAATGATAAACCGATAACGTCTGTCTTCTCTGTACAACCACCGAATTTAAAAGGTATAAAAGATTTCCCTCGAAGCAGCTGCACATCATTGATTAATATAAGGGTTTCGTATTTTATCGAACTACGTATAATGTAGGTGTCACGCATTAGGTCCCCATAGTTTAATGGATAAAACAAGGCCCTCCTAAGGCTTAGATGTTGGTTCGATTCCAGCTGGGGACGCCACTTTTAATGTTCTCTTTGGCAATAAAGTAAAGATGTCTATACATTTTCCCTACTAAAAATCAGTTGCCCCTCACTACTTTGGTTGTATTTTGTCTAATTTAGGTAATACTTTCCGAAACAGGAGAGCATTATGACTTTCAACTACCCTAAACAAAATGACGCTGAAGGCAATGCGCAGCCAGAAGAAGATAGCCCGTTTACTGAACAAGAATGGGACGCGATTGAAGCGCTATCTGAACCAGGCGCTATCTATTAAACGTGATTTTTTAAAACCCATCCCCACCTAACACCCCTAATGGGTGACCACATTTAATGTCACCGCTAAGCAAAACAATGTGGATCAACTCACGTTGAATAACGTATAAGTAACCTATATCACCAGTGTTGGTAAGCCGCAGTACAATTAACTTAAACAAAACATGCCACAATTAGGTAAGGACGGTTACGGATAATGTATCCACGCCAACGCTAACCAACGCATAAAATGAAGTAACCTGTATGGGGATAAAAATGAGCCAATTTAAAAACGACGATATCGATTCATTTTTTGCAGAAATGCAGGATGTTAAACCTATCGCATCAGACGATAAGGCTTTACTGCACGACCCTGAAAAGGCGCTCGCCGAAAAACAAAAGCGAGCAGCCTTGAAGTTAAGCGTTCGCGACAAACTCGCTAATCCACTGAGCATGGATGGTGTAAAGCCAGTACCGCCTGATGACTTTATACATTTCCAGCAGCCAGGCATACAAGATGGTGTGTTTAAAAAACTGCGTCTTGGTAAATATCCGTTGGAAACCAACCTAACGCTATCAGGAAAGACACTGGAGCAAAGCCGCGACCTAATTTATAGCACCATTAAATCAAGTCACGAACGTGGGGTTCGTGCCCTGCTCATAAAACATGGAACCGGTGAAAATAGTAAGCCATTTCCAGCACTCAAGAAAAGCTATGTTAATCACTGGCTAAGAGAGCTAGATGAAGTGATTGCATTTCATACCGCACAGCCTATGCATGGCGGATTTGGTGCTACTTATGTGTTGCTGAAAAAGCACCCTCAGCAAAAACTGATTAACCGAGAAAAAAATAAGAAAGGATAAAGTGAGAGACAAGTTTTGCAGGCTTCGGCTGTGCATTTCGTTCGTCTCGTTTTAAGCTTTTTTATAAAACGCAACAAGCCAAAAGTTTTTTCATAGCCCCAATGATTAACGCCCGTATCAAGTAACTTGATACGGGCGTTAGAATTTTTCTTTCAGACTACTTAACTGAAGACAGCACACTTAGCGTTGTTGGAGCTTCGGCAGACTTCGCAGATGTGCTAAAAACAGCAGTTACGAACATCAGCACTACAGCTACAGCCACTCCGGTTAAGCCAAACCCTTTTGAAGAACGATTCATTGGTCGTCTCTTATTATTAAAACCAGTAAGCAAATGCCAAATACTGGTACAACCCTAACTCAACTCCTGTAACCTAGATGCAATCCTTGCTTGCACTACAATAGATCAGTGACAAACTGATGACAAGGGCAAAAATCAGATTTTTGACACTTTGCCAAAGCTTTGACGCCTATTTATAGTATGTATATTTATTAAACAGTATTTTTCTACTGACTAAAACAGGGGTTTCCCCTGTTTTAGTCAAAATAAGCGTGTTTTATTACCCAACAAATTTACGGGCATTTCTGAAGATACGCATCCACGCACCGTCTTCTTGCCAATCGTCTGGACGCCATGAGTTTGCAACGGCTCTAAATACACGTTCAGGGTGAGGCATCATAATAGTGCTTCGCCCGTCTAGTGAAGTTAAGCCCGTAATCCCTTGTGGTGAACCGTTCGGGTTAGCCGGGTATTGCATGGTTGGCTTGCCGTAGTTGTCTACGTAACGCATCGCCACCTGCGCGCCTACTTGCGATAGCGCGTTGTCATTGGCAAATTCAGCCTGACCTTCACCGTGCGACACAGCAATAGGCATACGCGAACCTGCCATGCCATCAAGCAGCACAGACTTAGATTCCATCACTTCGACCATTGCAACACGGGCTTCAAATCGCGCCGACTGGTTGGTCACGAAATGTGGCCAGTGCTCAGTGCCAGGAATCAATGATTTAAGGTTCGATAGCATCTGACAGCCGTTACACACACCTAAGCTGAACGTGTCGTTCCGGTTAAAGAAGCTTTCAAACTGATCGCGAGCTATGCTGTTAAACAATATAGATTTTGCCCAGCCTTCACCTGCACCTAACACATCGCCGTAAGAGAAACCGCCACAAGCCGCAAGGCCCGCAAACTGTTCAAGGGTAATGCGGCCAGCCAACACGTCACTCATGTGCACATCGATAGCATCGAAGCCAGCACGAGTAAACGCCGCTGCCATTTCAAGATGCGAGTTAACGCCCTGCTCTCTTAAAATCGCCACTTTTGGCTTAACACCTTTGGCAATATAGGGAGCTGCTACGTCTTCGTTTACATCATAAGACAACGCAGCATGCAAACCTGGGTCGGCAGCATCTTGCTTTGCCGCGTGTTCTTGTTCAGCACACTCAGGGTTATCACGCAGTTTCTGCATTTCAAACGTGGTTTGTGCCCACGTCGTACGCATAGATACGCGGCTATCTGCAAGTACAGCAACGCCACCGCGACTAAACTCAATCATGTCAGTGCTATTAAGCGTACCGATATCGTGAGTCAATTCAGTTAAACCGAATTCAGTCAGTACTGCGTTAACGGCATCCATATCGCTTTCAAGCACTTGGATTACGCCACCTAGTTCTTCATTGAACAATACGGCAATGTCGTTTCCAACTAGGCTATCAAGGTTAATGCTTACACCTGTTTTACCAGCAAAGGCCATTTCAGCAACGGTGGTAAACAGGCCACCGTCTGAACGGTCGTGATAAGCACACACCAAGCCTTTTTCAATTAACGTCTGCATTGCGTCAAAGAAGGCTTTAAGGCGAGTTGCAGAGACCACATCTGCTGGGCTATCACCAAGCTGAGTATAGACTTGTGCCAGGCAGCTCGCGCCCAAGCGATTTTTACCTTCGCCCAAATCGAGTAGCAGCAAGCGGCTTGCGCCTTTGTCTGTACGTAGCTGAGGCGTTAGGGTCTTGCGAATATCTTTTACTGCGCCAAAGGCAGAGATAACGAGTGATAGCGGAGAAGTCACCGCTTTATCTTCACCGTTTTCATTCCATGCCGTTTTCATCGACATAGAGTCTTTACCCACAGGAATGGTTAGGCCTAGCTCTGGGCAAAGCTCCTCACCCACGGCTTTAACCGCTTCATATAGACCTGCATCTTCACCGGGGTGTCCGGCTGCTGCCATCCAGTTTGCAGACAGTTTAATGCGCTTAATATCGCCGATGTTTGCTGCGGCAATATTGGTTAACGCTTCACCCACAGCAAGACGCGCAGACGCGCCGTGCGATAGTAACGCAACGGGCGTACGCTCACCCATCGACATCGCTTCACCGTGGTAGGTGTCAAACGCTGTTGCAGTAACCGCCACATCTGCCACTGGCACCTGCCATGGGCCTACCATTTGATCGCGACTTACAAGGCCGGTAACCGAGCGGTCGCCAATGGTGATAAGGAAGGTTTTCTCTGCCACGGTAGGCAAAGATAAAATGCGATTTGCTGCATCACTTAAGGTAATGCCTGCCTCGTTTAGCGCTGGCGAGCTAACCTTGGTCGAGCTTACGTCGCGGTGCATTTTAGGCGGCTTGCCTAAAAGTACATCAAGAGGCATATCGATTGGTTTGTTGTCAAACTGGCTGTCGTTCAGGTTTAGGTGCTGCTCGGCAGTGGCTTCACCAACCACAGCAAACGGCGCGCGTTCGCGGGCACAAATTGCTTCGAACACTGGCAAATTTTCAGGCGCGACAGATAAAACATAGCGCTCTTGAGATTCGTTACACCATAGCTTCAGAGGTGTCATACCTGGCTCATCTGACAATACTTTTCTAAGTTCAAAGTTACCGCCGCGGCCACCGTCATTAACCAGCTCAGGCAGTGCATTTGAAAGACCACCTGCGCCCACATCGTGGATAAACTGAATAGGGTTGTTATCCCCTAGCTGCCAACATGCATCAATCACTTCCTGACAGCGACGCTCCATTTCAGGGTTGTCTCGCTGTACTGAAGCGAAGTCTAAATCTTCGTTTGACTGGCCAGATGCCATTGATGAGGCTGCACCGCCGCCAAGACCAATGTTCATTGCAGGGCCGCCAAGCACAATAAGCTTAGCGCCTACCGTAATTTCGCCTTTTTCAATATGCTCGCGACGAATATTACCTAAACCACCAGCTAACATAATAGGTTTGTGATAGCCGCGCACTTCAACACCGTTGAAGCTATTGACTTCTTGCTCAAAGGTACGGAAATAACCCAGTAGCGCAGGACGACCAAACTCGTTGTTAAACGCAGCGCCACCTAGTGGACCTTCAAGCATAATATCAAGGGCGCTTACAATACGCTGTGGCTTGCCGTATTCAAATTCCCACGGCTGCTCAGCACCAGGAATACGTAAGTTAGATACGGTAAAACCAACCAAACCCGCTTTAGGTTTTGAACCACGACCAGTAGCACCTTCATCACGGATTTCACCACCAGAGCCTGTTGCCGCACCTGGGAAAGGTGAAATTGCCGTTGGGTGGTTATGGGTTTCTACCTTCATCAAAATATCAATATTTTCATGATGGTATTCGTATTGGTGTGACTGAGGGTTCGGGAAGAAACGACCAGCTTGCCACCCTTCCATTACCGCTGCGTTGTCTTTGTAAGCTGAATACACGTGATCAGGTAACAACTCGTAGGTGTTTTTGATCATTTTAAACAGCGACTTTTCTTGGTCCTCGCCGTCAATGGTCCAGCTAGCGTTAAAAATTTTGTGACGACAGTGTTCAGAGTTTGCTTGCGCAAACATATAAAGTTCAACGTCAGTCGGGTTCCTGCCTAGCTTAGTAAAGCTGTCAAACAGGTAGTCAATCTCATCATCAGCCAATGCAAGGCCTAACGACACATTTGCATTAACTAGCGCGTCTTTGCCTTCGCCTAATACATCTACACTGGTAAAAGTATTAGCTTCGGTGTGAGCAAATAATACCGCCGCCTCTTCAGTGTTCGTAAACACTGACTCAGTCATTCTGTCGTGTAAGAAGCTAGCGATAAGTGCAAAATCATCTTCACTCACAGCATGTTCTGTTTCGATATAAAACGCGCATCCACGCTCTATGCGATTAATACTTTTTAAACTACAGTTGTGAGCGATGTCGGTGGCTTTAGAAGACCAGGGAGAGATAGTGCCGGGGCGAGGAGTAATGAGGAAGAAGGTTCCAGAAGGGGTTTGTGCTTGCCTCGCGGGGCCGTAAGTTAGCAGCTTCTCGAGTATCTCTATTTGCTGCTTAGACAAGTCACCTTGGGAATCGACTAGGTGAACATATTCGCTATATAGGTTTTTAACCCTAACGCCGGATTGACCCAGCTTTGCAATCAGTTTAGTTTGGTTAAACTCTGATAGTGCAGGAGCGCCTCGAAGGACCAACATATTGATTTACCTGGTTTGTTAGAAACAACGACCACCAATGCGACGCGTTGCCTCTTGGATTGATGAGTATTTCGGCGCGGATTATAGAGTAATTATGCGCAGTAAGTAACCTCATAACGCGCTTACATGAACTTTTTTTTAAACTTAGATGGTTTAATGACAACAAGTAAAGGTCTATGCAGTCACAAGACTATAAAAAACGATTAAAACTACAATTAATAATCATATTATCTATTGCTGTTATAAGTTGTGGTGTTCCTTCCGTACCCACTGCCCTTTCTTCATTATTGGAACGAGAATCTATTCGGGTGGGAACCGTTTATGGTGCAGGGACATTTTATAACGGCGCAGGAGGCCCACAAGGTTTTGAATATGAATTACTGGCGGGTTTTGCCGATTACCTTGGCGTAACGCTCGACCTGTATCCGTTCTACAGCTACGAAGTCATGCTGGAACAATTAGAAGAAGGTAACCTAGACATTGTCGCAACTGGCGATGCAGTGACGCCATCGCTTAAAAGCCGCTTCGCTTACGGGCCGGCCTATCAACACGTGAAACAAGAGCTGGTTTTTCAGGCAGGCACATCAAAACCAAGAGATCTGTTAGCACTCGACTCCCCTATTATTGCAGTTGCAGGAAGCAGCCAAGCACACCTACTTTCAGATTTACTTAACGGTTTTAGCGATAAAGAAACAGATAGCCAGAAAGTCTCATTAAGAACCGAAGTCGTCACTACTGAAGATTCTGACTCTGAAGAACTATTGCAGCAGGTTGCTAATGGCGACATCGCATACACAGTTGCCGATAGCAACCGCTTGGCCTTACAGCGCAGACGCTACCCTAACCTCGCCGTAGCCAAAACGCTTAATGAAGATATGCCGATGGCGTGGGCGCTCCCATTAAATCAAGACGACTCGGTGAAAGCAGCACTGATAGAATACTTTGGTACCGTACATCAGTCAGGCTGGTTTACGGTGTTAGAAGACAAATACTTTGGTCATATTCGCCAGTTTGATTACGTCGACAGTCGCGCCTTTAATTATGCCGCCGAGACAGCTCTAGCCCAATACAAACCCTTATTTCAACAGTACGCTGGTGACTTAGACTGGCGATTACTTGCGGCCATGAGCTATCAAGAAAGTCATTGGGACAGTGACGCCATTTCAAGAACTGGGGTCCGCGGACTAATGATGTTAACACTGGATACAGCAAGTGACTGGGATGTGGATGACAGAACCGACCCCGAACAAAGCATTCGCGGAGGGTCGCGTTATTTTGCCAGTTTACTCAATCGCATACCCGCGCGAATAAGCGAGCCTGATAGAACTTGGATGGCCATGGCGTCGTATAATATCGGTATGGGTCATTTAGAAGATGCGCGGGTACTTACCGAGCAACAGGGCGGTAACCCTGACTTGTGGGTAGATGTGAAACGCCGCTTGCCACAATTGAGGCAAAAGAAATATTACCGCACTACACGCTATGGCTATGCCAGAGGCGATGAAGCGTTGCAATACGTCGAAAACATTCGTCGCTATTACGACAGCTTAGTTTGGCTAGACGAACAGGGAAAAATTTAATGCTGTTCGTTTTCTCATTCTATTGAAAATTGTCATTTCGATGTCATCTTTATGCCGTACTCTTAAAGGAAGTTAGTCAGACGCTGACTTACTTTCTCTAAACAACGGTTTTTCTTAACGATAATTAGCATCCAAAGAGCTTAGGCACTTTAAGAGCGCACGCTCTCTTAGGCTTCCCCTGGATAAACGCGGGGCTCGAGCCAAAAAACAAAGCGCTTTGTATGACGGAAGAAAGTGGCCTCGGCAAGCAAGGAGTGCCCACAATATGAGAAAGGAAAGTAAATGAAAAAAAATCGATTTATGAAAAAAGGAATAAAATTGAAAAACAACAATAGACGCAGACTTATGCTTAAGCGTTGTCACCAAAAAGTACTTCAACGCCGCAAGCTATTTGTTACGAGTGATATGTTCACCCAGTTAACCCGCACACCTAGCTAAGCTAACTTTATGCTGTTTGGTTCTTTATGATTTAACCTGTAAATCATACTAACCCAAAAGGCGAACACGCTAATAAGCACGTCTTCATACAAAGCTATAAAATCAGCTTGAAGCATCACCCTCTAGCAATCGTTTCGCCTTTTTGGCTGCCTTGATCTCTTTCCTGCGCTTGCGAAAAAAACCTGACAACTTGTCAGCGCACTCATCAGCTAGTACGCCAGATACGATCTCAAGATGATGATTAAGCGCAGGATGTTGTAAGAGGTTCATTACTGAACCTGCAGCGCCAGTCTTCGCATCCTTAGCACCAAACACCACACGCTTTACTCGTGCATGCACAAGCATACCTGCACACATAGAACAAGGTTCTAACGTAACATACAAGGTAGCATCAATAAGTCGGTAATTTTGTACAAAAGATGCGGCTTCTTTAACAGCGCGCAGCTCTGCATGGGCAGACGGGTCGTTATCCGTTATCGGGGTATTGAACCCTTCACCTATAAGCTTGCCGTTTAACACCACACAGGCACCAACAGGCACTTCGCCGTGCGATTCAGCCTTATCAGCTAACGCGAGTGCATGTCTCATCCACATCTCGTCTTCTTGCGTCACGATTTCTTCCGTAGAAATTACAGCCTGCTGTTCTTGCACAGCTTCTGGTTGCAGCGCTTGCTTATTTACAAGGCCTAAGTCTGAAGATGAACAGTTGCTATTTTGGTCACTCATTCGTCAATTTTGCTACTTTACTTGGTGAATTTCATTAAAAATTATTTTGTTTTAGCTTAGGTAAACATTCTAACTTGTTAGAATGTAATGACTTTTGTCACTTGGCAACCTACTTGCAATCTCTCATTATAACACTGCTGGTGTGAAGGACTTAACTGGTTACATTTTTTACTAAAAACCATATTAGATAACCACTATAGTACTTGAAGCAATGCAGTAATTATTACCAATACGTATTTGACAAAATACTGGGTGAATTAGGCAACAAACCAAATTTTCACCTACACTCTTTTAAAGCCATTTGTGAGGGATACCACCGTGGACATGACAGCGATTGCAATAGTAGCCATTTGTGCTTGGGCGTTAGTTACCATTGTCGAAAGTGCAAAAGACAAAAGTAAAAAGAAACTTAGCAGTAAAGAGACCGAAGCCTACAAAGCCGAAATTGCAGAACTTAAGGAGCGTGTTTCAGTGCTCGAGAAGATAGTGACAGATGAGCGCTACGACCTAAAAAAGCAATTTGCAGACTTAGAAAGCGACCGCGTTGCCTAAGTTTTAATTCACATAATGCAACACTTATTCTCCGGCAAGCGCGCTACATTTAAATGCGCGCTAGCTCCCTTCTAGTAACTTGCGTTCCGCCCGCTCTACCCGACGGGGTTTACCCGCGATCACCAGTACGTCATGGGCTTTCAAAATAGCATCTTGATCTGGGTCTTTAACTTCATTTCCATCCCGCCTTAACCCTTTAATCGCCACTCGCATTCTCGAAAAATCAATATCTTTTATGGCTTTGCCAATACAGGACGCATGTTCGGACAACACCACAGCATGGATAAACTCTAACTTGTCTTCGGTGCCGTAGGTGATTTCTGTCGTTTCTCCCGGGTAAAAGCCATGCAGATGATCATAACGACCTTTCCTCTCAGCGCGAACCCGTTTCAAAATTCGCGACATCGGCACACCAGCATAGTGGAGCACCTGCGATACCAACATCAAGCTGCCTTCTTGTAACTCGGGCACGACTTGATTAGCGCCTGCATTATACAAGCTTTCTAGTTGATAATCTCGCTTAGTACGCACCATGACATCAGTAGTGTTCGTTATACTGCGTGTCTGCGTTATCACCTGCTTCGCCTTATCGACTTGATCAAAGGTAACAAGCACAAGCTTGGCGCTTTCTGCATTGGCATTAATCAATATATCTTTTTGACTCGCATCACCGAAAATAACGGGCTCTCCCGCATTTCGACTCTCGTGCACCCTGACAGGGTCCATATCTATAGCAACAAAATGAATGCCTTCCATTTTCAGCATGCGAGCTACCGACTGTCCTACGCGGCCAAACCCACAAATAATGACGTGGTTGGTTAACGGCTCTGCACTACCAAAGCTCGCATTGTCATCGAACGAGATATCCTTGTTAACAATGCGTCTTGCTATGGTGACGCTGTTATTCATAAGCCAGGGCGTTAACGCCATACTGATTACACCCATACACACAATCAGCGATGACTGCTCAGACGTTAGCACGCCGTGTGTCGTAGCAAGCGCAGCAATTACAAAACTAAACTCGCCAATCTGACAAAGTTTAACCCCAGCAGACCAGCCATCTATTGCATCGGTTTTAACTAATAGAGATGCGCCTCTTACTAAAATGACTTTAGCTATCATCAAAGCAAAAACGCCAAAAACAATCTCAAACAGGCTGTTCCACAGTACAGTGAGTTCTAACTGCATACCCACGGTAACAAAAAATAACCCCATTAAAATATCTCGAAACGGACGAATGTCGGCTTCAAGTTGATACTTGTATTGGCTTTCCCCCAACATCATACCCGCCAAGAAAGCGCCTAGCGCCATGGATAGCCCGAAGTAATAAGTTAGCCCTCCTGCCAATAGGGCAATCAATATAGTGGTCAGAACAAACAGCTCGTCAGTCCTTGTTCTTGCTACCTCTCTAAACACCCAAGGTAGTAACCACTTACCCACTGACATTAGAAACGCAATGACAAACACACCTTTAAGCAACGCCTCGCCTAAAGCTAGCGCAATACTTACCTCGCCAGTTTGTGCTAAAAGAGGAATAGCAATTAGGAAAGGAACCACCGCTAAATCTTGAAAGAGTAAGATACTCACCGCTAACTGTGTACGCCTGTTATTAAGAATACCCATTTCGGTGGCTTGCTTAATTACAATAGCGGTTGAGCTTAACGCCAGCGTACCACCAATAATGATGGACGCACTTATTGGAATACCGAGAAACAGAGGAACACAGGTAAACACTGCAGTAGTGAATAACATTTGCCCGAGTCCCACGCCAAATACTAAAGAGCGCATTGCCAACAATTTAGGTAACGAAAATTCAAGACCTAGTGAAAAGAGTAAGAACACTATGCCTACTTCAGCGAGCAGGTGCATTTCTTCTGGGTGTGCAAACACGGAAAGTAATTGTGGACCAGCGAGCACTCCGGCAAAGAGGTAAGCAAGAATTGGAGGGAGATGAATGCGTTTAAATAATGCGACGGCACATACCGATATAAACATCAGTATTACGATATTCAAAAAACTCGTTCCCACGTAACCTCCTAGAACACGTTCACTTCCATTCGTAAAAAAACTCGTCAAACAGGACGGCTTTGCGTTTTAAGCTAAAGACTAGCGCCATAATCATGTTGTTGGCATTTAGCTTGCAGTATCCCCTTTACAAATGCAGATCCGGCAAGTTTTGCCGCTGTGATCGTCATAAATATCGCGAAAATGCGATTGTGGCCACAGAAACGTCAGGGCTTTGACACTTGTTTCTTTGCATACCAACGCATTTTGTATAGGGGCACTACTGTGGATTTTTCAACGTCAGTCTACGATAGCACACAACATAACAATTTTTACCCTGCTGAGAGCACAGGTAAATCACTCTCTTTTAGTGAATTATCAGGCTTTATCACGCAGCTACTTTCTACGCTTGAACTACAAGAGCTAGGTGGCGTGTATTTTCAGCAGCTAAATACGTTACTGCCGGTTGTTGGTTTCAGCTTATCTGATTTTGACTCCCGTTGGGTGTACGGTAATGCAAAAATATCGTCAACACTGATGGATTTACCACTACAAGGTGCTAATGCCGTTAATGGCGATCAAGCTCATGTCTATTATTACATTAGTTCACCCTTATCGTTATCGCAACGGGAGAGTCTATTCCAACTGCATGATTTATTTGGAAAACAAGTAAAGCACGCTCTTTCATTGATGCGTGTGCAGCAGATGGCAACTAAAGATGTGTTAACTGGCTTGGGTAACCGTGCGGGCTTTGAGCAGTCAATGACAAGACAACTCGGTTGGGCGCATAGACACGACGACCCTTTCGCACTTTTGGTGATCGACTTAGATAACTTTAAATACGTGAATGATAATTTTGGTCATAGTGAAGGTGACAAAGTACTTGTCCATGTTGCATCACATTTAGCTAATGTTTTGCGTGATGAAGACGAAGCGTTCCGCTATGGCGGCGATGAGTTTTGTTGCTTGTTAGACTGCCAGACCCAGCAACAATTAGCGTGCGCCGCTCAACGAATACAAATGAGCATAAATAGCTCCAACTACTTGTCTCGCTTAGGAATATCAACCAGCCTTGGTGGCGCGATTTATCGCGACGGCGACACGATAAGCAGCTTGTTTGACCGTGCTGACAACGCCCTGTATCGCGTGAAAAACTCTGGCAAAAATAGCTATCACGCAGCGTAACGTCGCGATTTGAATTTATCAGGATGGCGGCAAAGCAATGCCGCTTTTGCACATTATTGCCATGGATACCATAAACAAGAGTATCTAGCCCTTTCCAAAAAAAGGCACTTTTAGTGCTACATAGATTCAGTCGAGACTAAAGGTTATTTCTATATCTGGCGCTTTGGGCTGCAGATAAACACACCGTCCTTCAACAATCAGTGCGATGGGCTCGTCGTTAATCAAGATTGCCGGCACGCCGTTTCGCTCCCACCTTGGCACGCGCCATACCTTAAACCATTCTTTCAGCAACTTAGATACGTTCGCATTTTCTGGCTTTACTTTAAGGTTGCGAGCATTGGTTTGCAGAGAAACGGTATCTTCTTCTCGCGCTTTTGGCACTGCAATTCGAATATGGCCTCTAAGCCAAGGAAGCGCGATATCTTGGTTGGGCGCTAATTCTAGGTTTTGCGGTACTTCATGAGTAGCGTTCACCACCCAATAAAGGTCTTGGTCAAACCGTATTACCCTGCCCCATTTAAAGTTTACTTCAGGGGTTGCGTCGTGCTTTGCCTTTAGCATTGCGAGAACTTGGTCTGTCTGTGCTTTTGACGGCGACAGCTCGCCTTTAGCTCGAAACCACGCGCGAATGACCATAGCCTGCCACGGTAACGACAATGCAGCAAGCTTTGGCCCGTTTAGCCTTAAATCTGAACGTTTACAATCTTCAAAATATTTTTGGGCAGAATCGCTGACTAGTGCGCTTTGTTCAGCACAAAGCTCGGCGCTGCGCCCCACGGTTTTGGTCAACTTAGGCCATCGCGCCAGCAAGTGAGGTATAATTTCGTTCCTTAAGAAGTTCCTATCAAAGCTATTTTGCTGATTAGATTCATCCTCAACCCACTGCAACATTTCCTCTTCGGCATAAGCCACAATCTCGGCTTTCTCTAGTGCTAGCATAGGGCGCATTATCAAGGTGTCACCTCGGTACTGAACTTCTCCCATACCCGCTAAGCCCTGAGGACCAGCACCGCGTTTGAGCTGGAGCAATACGGTTTCAAGCTGATCTTCGGCATGTTGTCCTAATAACAGTACACCGCCTATTTGGTCACACACTTCTAACAATGCGTTGTATCGAACCTTACGCGCTTCTGCTTCTAGGCTTTTTCTCGACCCCGTATCAACATCAACTCGATACAAATGAAATGCTACGTCTTCAAGACGACACTGTAATTCGCAGTGCTTTGCCCACTGTTCGGCATTATCACTTAAACCGTGATGTACATGTACAGCATGAATTGGGCTATCAAACTGCTCCCTATACGCAATAACGGCTTGGAGCAGAACGGTCGAATCCACACCACCGCTGTAAGCAACGACGAGTGGCGTTTGAAGTGGTAGCTCTACATCAGTGAGAGATGTCGCTATGCGGTTGACGATATGTTCGATTGTTGGGGATTGTAGAGGGGTCACAGACCGGTAATACCTTATTCTTTCAACGCTATATTTTACTGAGGTTTAACTTTGTATTTGGCTAAGCACTGGCTTTCTAATAACACACTTTCTAATAACACAAGGGGGTTGGTTACCTTTGGTAAACAACCCCCTTGTTCGTATACGACATTACATGACCGACATGAATTAAGCCGCCGCTTGCTAGTTTTTATAGCAAGCGTTTAAACTGATAGAACGCAGCTGTACATAACGGCTAAATGCACCTTTCATGATAGTTTTCTTAATGAACTTATAATGAGCTTAGCAATAACCGAACGACATCAAACGCTGGTAACGCTCTTCCATCAATTTAGTCTTATCTAGCTCTTTAAGCTGGTTAAGCTGCTGCTTAATGACCGCCTTCAAATTAGCCGCCATGCCATTATGATCGCGATGCGCACCACCTAAAGGCTCTTCAACAATACTGTTAATCAGGCCTAGCTCTTTAATCTGTGGCGCACTTACGCCCATCGCTTCAGCAGCAAGTGGGGCTTTTTCTGCGCTTTTCCACAAAATAGACGCACAACCTTCTGGTGAAATAACTGAGTACGTAGAATATTGGAGCATATTAACGCGATCGCCAACACCAATCGCTAGTGCACCACCTGAACCACCTTCACCGATTACGGTACACACGATTGGAACAGTAAGCTCAGCCATTTCGAATAAATTTTTCGCGATTGCTTCACTTTGGCCGCGCTCTTCAGCGCCAACACCTGGATACGCTCCCGGCGTATCGATAAAAGTGATGATAGGCATGTTAAAGCGCTCAGCCATCTTCATAAGACGCAAAGCTTTACGGTAGCCTTCTGGTTTAGGCATACCGAAGTTACGCTTAATTTTTTCGTTGGTGTCACGCCCTTTCTGATGACCAATAATCATCACAGGCTGATCATCAAGCATTGCTGGGCCACCAACAATCGCTTTATCGTCAGCGAACGCGCGGTCGCCAGCTAGCTCGTCGAATTCGGTAAAAATACGAGGAATGTAATCTAACGTGTAAGGACGCATTGGGTGACGTGCAAGTTGAGAAACTTGCCATGCGCCAAGATCAGAAAAGATCTTTTTAGTCAGCTCTGCGCTTTTACCGCGAAGCTTATTGATTTCTTCTTCAATACCAACGTCAAACTCGCCACCTTGATTCACCAACCTAAGCTCTTCAATTTTTGCTTCTAGTTCGGCTATTGGCTGTTCAAAGTCCAAAAACTGTATACTCATTTCATGTCCTATTCGTACTACGCTCGTCTATGCAAACGCGAGATGTCCAATCTATCGACCTCTTGCCCCTAATGGTAGAGAATTGAAACGGCTTTGTCTCCCAAACATTGTTTGAGATCGTGCAAAAGTTGGTCTTCAGGGGTAACGTACCATCTTGCACCACACGCCAAGGTTACTTCCGCGTCTGGATGGGTTACCGCTAACTGAACAGGACAACTTCCGCCGTTAAATGCCTGCAGGATAGATTGCATCTGACTCATTTTCTTCGGTTCAAGCAGCTGGGTATCAATATTAAGTGCCAGCGCTCTCGCGTTTTTCTCTCGTGCCTGAACAATGTCCATTACATCACGGGCGGTGATTGTATTGCCCCCAGAGAAATCATCAAAGCTGACCTGTCCCTTTATAAGCAATATTCTGTCAGTTTCTAACACACTTTCGAACTGTTCGTACATATCTGGGAAGAAACGTACGTCTATTCTGGCACTCTTATCATCCAGTGTCACTATGGCCCAGCGACGCCCCCGCTTGTTCGTCATTACGCGTACGCCAAGTACCAATCCTACCGCACTGGCCATTTGGTCTTTGTTGGTTGGTTTTAAATCAACTAATCGACCGTCGGTGTAGTAACGCAGTTCTTCCGCGTACTGATTGATGGGGTGGCCGGTTAAGTACAAGCCCAGCGTGTCTTTTTCACCTTCTAGCCATACTTTTTCAGGCCACTCAGGGACGTCGGCAAACGCTTGCTTCACGTCTTCTGGCTCGGTAGTCAGTAGGCCAAACATGTCTGACTGACCAAAAGACTCGGCTTTTGCATGCTGTCCAGCGGCGGCAAGGGCCTCGGGTAAGCTCGCCATAAGACTAGCGCGATGGGGGCCTAAGTTGTCCATTGCCCCCGCTAATACTAGCTTTTCTAGCACTCGCTTGTTTACCCGTTTAATGTCTATCTTGGCGCAGAAATCAAATAGATCCTTAAATGCCCCTTGGGTCTCCCGCGCTTCAATAATCGCTTCAATTGGGCCTTCACCTACCCCTTTAATCGCACCGATACCGTAAACAATGCGGCCTTCGCTATCGACGGTAAATTTGTATTTACCTGCATTTAAATCTGGCGGCAGTATTTCGATGCCCATGCGCTCACATTCATCGACAAGCGTCACGATTTTATCGGTGTTATCCATATCCGCCGACATTACCGCCGCCATGAATTCCGCAGGATAATGCACTTTCAGCCACAGGGTTTGGTAAGACACCAAGGCATAAGCGGCAGAGTGAGATTTGTTAAACCCGTAACCCGCGAACTTTTCTACCAAGTCGAAGATTTTCATCGCTAGGTCTGGGTCAATATTATTGCCCTTCGCACCTTCGGCAAACGTGCCGCGCTGCTTGGCCATTTCTTCAGGCTTTTTCTTACCCATCGCACGACGAAGCAAGTCAGCGCCACCCAGTGAGTAGCCCGCCATTTCCTGGGCTATCTGCATTACCTGTTCCTGATACAAGATAATGCCGTAGGTGGGCTCTAGAATTTCCTGCAAGCACTCGTGCTGATATTCAGCATCGGGGTAGGAAATTTCTTCACGCCCGTGCTTACGATCAATAAAGTTATCTACCATGCCTGATTGCAGCGGGCCCGGACGGAACAGGGCCACCAGTGCGATAATATCTTCGAAGCAGTCAGGTTTAAGGCGCTTAATTAGCTCCTTCATACCACGAGATTCCAGCTGGAATACCGCAGTTGTCTCGGCGTTTTGAAGGGTTCTGAAACTCTTAGGATCTTCAAGAGGAATAGCGCTGATATCGACATCAACGTTCTTCCCTTCTTTGATCATATCTATTGCCCACTGAATAATAGTCAGCGTACGAAGACCCAAGAAGTCGAATTTTACCAAGCCCGCCGTTTCAACGTCGTTTTTGTCGAACTGGGTTACGGGGTTTTTACCTTCGTCATCACAATACAAAGGCGAGAAATCAGTAATTGTGGTTGGCGCAATAACAACACCACCGGCGTGTTTACCCGCGTTTCGGGTAACCCCTTCAAGTATTCGCGCCATATCGATAAGGTCTTTCACTTCCTCATCGCTTTCATAAACTTCTGGTAGCTGTGGCTCTGCTTTAAACGCTTTTTCAAGCGTCATGCCTGGATCTGGTGGAATAAGCTTTGAGATCCTGTCTACAAAACCGTAAGGGTGACCAAGTACACGGCCTACGTCGCGTACAACCGCTTTTGCCGCCATAGTACCAAACGTAATGATCTGCGATACCGCCTGACGCCCGTAAAGCTCAGCAACGTGATCGATTACCTCGTCTCGTCTATCCATACAGAAGTCGACGTCGAAGTCGGGCATGGATACACGCTCTGGGTTCAAGAAACGTTCGAATAGCAAGTCGAATTCAAGCGGGTCTAGGTCGGTAATTTTTAGGGCATAGGCCACTAATGAGCCCGCACCAGAACCCCGCCCTGGTCCTACCGGAATTCCGTTATCCTTACTCCACTGAATGAACTCCATTACAATAAGGAAGTAGCCTGGGAAACCCATTTGGTTGATAACTTCAAGCTCAATGCGAAGTCGGTCATCGTACTCTGGACGTTTCGCTTTGCGCACTTCTTCATCGGGGAATAGAAATTCTAGACGTTCTTCCAACCCCTCTTCTGACACCTTAACCAAGAAGTCTTCGGTGGTCATGCCGCCAGTTGGAAATTGTGGCAAGAAGTATTCGTTTAACCGTACGGTAACGTTACAGCGCTTGGCAATTTCAACCGTATTTTCTATGGCTTCAGGAATGTCGCTAAATAACTCAACCATTTCCTCAGCAGTGCGCAGATATTGCTGGTCGCTGTATCGTTTAGGGCGGCGGTTATCATCAAGCGTATAGCCATCATGAATACATACACGAATTTCGTGAGCATCAAAGCCTTCACGGTCAATAAAGCACACTTCATTGGTGGCAACCACGGGTAAGCCGCGCAGCTCAGCAAGTTCCACGGCAAGGTGCAAGTAATCTTCCTCACCTTGTCTACCGGTTCTAATCAGCTCTAAATAAAAGCGGTCGGGAAAATGCGTTTGATAAAACTCAAGGGCACTGTCGAGAATTTTGGCGTTGTTTTTCATTAAACCCACACCAACGTCACCGTGCTGTGCGCCTGACAACACAATCACACCTTCGCTGTGCTCTGCCAACCATTCTTGATCAATGACCGCTCGGTGTGAGAGGTGCCCGCGAAGATAGGCCTTGGAGATAAGAATAGTAATGTTCTTATATCCCTCATTATTCATCGCAATAAGGGTTAGTCTGAAAGGTTCATCGCCAAAGACTTCATTAGTAACCCAAAAATCAGTGCCGATGATGGGCTTAATACCTAAGTTATGTGCCTCGGAATAAAACTTTACCAAGCCACACATATTCATTTGGTCGGTGATCGCCACGGCAGGCATGCCAAGCGCGGCCACTTTACCTAGAATAGGTTTAACCTTATTCAGGCCGTCCATCATCGAAAAGTCGCTGTGAACACGTAAATGAATAAATGGCGATGACATGATGTTATTTCTCTTCGAGTAGCGCTTTTACAGGTTTAAAACTTTTTCGATAGCAATCTAAGATGCCATATTCAGCGATGGCTTCAAAGTGTGCTTTTGTGGGGTAACCTTTGTGCCCGGCAAAGTTATATTGCGGGTAGGCCTCGTGGAGCGAAATCATATCGTTATCTCGCTCTACTTTGGCAATAATGGAAGCCGCTGAAATTTCTGCGTGCAGGCTATCGCCTTTCACTACCGCTTCAGACTCAAAATTCCACGCCGGAACCCGGTTGCCGTCTACGCGCACAAAGTCAGGCTTTACAGGTAAACCTTCCACTGCGCGGATCATGGCGAGCATGGTAGCGTGCAGTATATTAAGTTTGTCTATTTCTTCTGGGCTCGCTCTACCAATATTCCAGTAGAGTGCTTTTTCACGAATTTCTTGGGCAAGGGCTACGCGCTTTTTTTCACTCAGTTTTTTAGAGTCTGTAAGCCCTTCAATGGGATTTTCAGGGTCAAGAATGACCGCGGCGGTGACCACATCACCTACTAAAGGGCCGCGACCTACTTCATCAACGCCGGCAATTAACTTATGCAAACAATTCCTCCACGACAGCTTTTGCTGCTGTTTTATCAGCATTGCATTTTAGCGTATGGTGGAGGTCGGTGAAACGGGAAATCAGGGCAGAATTATCACTTTCGAAAAAGTTAAGTAACTGATTGCTCATATTCTCTGCGTTTACCTCTTCTTGGAGTAATTCAGGAATAATTGCCTCATCAGCCAATAAATTTGGCAAAGTGAAAAACGGCGCTTTGTACAAGCGCTGCATAATTTTATACGTGAACGGTGCCAGTTTGTAGGCAGCTACCATAGGGCGCTTGCACAGCATCGCTTCTAAGGTAGCCGTGCCTGATGCGAGCAAGATAACATCGCTAGCTATCATCGCATCCCGCGATGTACCTTGGGTTACCTGAATAGGTAAGCGTTCTTCTGCATTATCAGCTTCAAGTAAGAGTGCTTTTATTTGCGCAAGACGATGCTCATTTGCCGCAGGAATAAGAAATTGAATGTCGCTGCGTTTAGCATGAATAGCTTCTATGGTCTCCAGAAATACTGGAAGTAGCGTATCTACTTCGCCTCTTCGTGAGCCGGGAAGTACAGCCAATACGGAAGCATTACTATCTACACCTAATTCTTGGCGCGCCGCATTTTGGTCGGGCTCAATTGCTATAGCGTCAGCCATTGTGTGTCCCACAAAGGTATAGGGAACATGGTATTTATCGTAAACCTGCTGCTCGAAAGGAAATAAACCCAACACACGATTAGTCGCTTTCGCTATTTTATGGATGCGCTTTTCACGCCACGCCCACACAGTAGGACTCACATAGTGCATGGTTTTGATACCGCGTGCTTTAAGCGCTTTTTCTACTCTTAGATTAAAATCAGGCGCATCAATACCCACAAAAATATCTGGCGGATTTTGCTCGAAGTGAGCAAGAAGCTGCTTTTTAACTTTCAAGATGGCAGGTAGATGGGAGAGAACTTCAACAAGCCCCATAACCGACAAGGTTTCCATATCGAACAGACTATGAAAACCCACGTTTATCATATTTGGACCGCCAATACCTTCGATAACAGCATCAGGGTATTGGCGTTTTAACTCTGCAACCATTCCGGCGGCAAGGATGTCACCAGAGGGCTCTCCGGCAACCATGCCGATACGGATTGGTTTAGACATAATTAGCGAATAATGCCTCGCTTCGAGTCTTGTAAAAACTGGACCATTAATGCCACACCATCAAATTTTTCCGATGGTTCAGCAAGTTTATCCACTGCCTCGTCAATAGTATTGCCTTCACGATAAATCGCTTTATAGGCGCGCTTAATTTCAAGCACTTCTTCTTTTGAGAAACCACGGCGTTTCAAGCCTTCAGAGTTTATCCCCTGAGGAATATTCTTCTGGCCACTTACCATTACAAAAGGCGGGACGTCACGGAGAATAATACCGCCAGCCCCTAAAAATGCATGAGCGCCGATTTTGCAGAACTGGTGGATACCTGTAGCACCTCCAACAATAACGAAATCATCAATATGAACGTGACCTGCAACAGCAACGTTATTTGCAATTATGATATCGTCACCAAGTACACAGTCATGGGCAATGTGTGCATTAGCCATAAATAAACCACGAGAGCCAATAATAGTGATGCTGTTGTCTTGGATAGTGCCTCGGTGAACGGTTACCCCTTCCCTAAACTCATTATCATCACCAATAACAAGCTCAGTAGGTTCACCCGCATATTTTTTATCTTGGCAGTCTTCACCTATTGAAGAAAACTGATAAAACTTATTGTTTTTACCGATACGCGTTGGGCCGCGTACCACCACATGTGATTTCAGAATACAGCCATCGCCTATGGTGACGTTGTCGTCTACCACACAAAATGGACCTATAGTGACATTTTCACCAATTTTTGCACTTTCTGAAATTACCGCAGTAGGATGGATCACGTTACGCTATCTCTCTCATCGCACACATAAACTCTGCAACACAAGCGATGTCACCATCGACGCTTGCAGTACCTTTAAATTTCCAAATCCCTCTGCGCTCTTTTACCAGAGCAACATCAAACTCAAGCCTGTCACCTGGAACAACAGGACGCTTAAAGCGTGCATTATCAATCCCTGCATACAAGTATAACTTATCATTGTTGCCCATGGTCTTAAAACCTAAAACGCCGGCGGCCTGTGCCATCGCTTCAAGAATTAATACACCTGGGAAAATTGGCTGTTCAGGGAAGTGCCCCATGAAACACGGCTCATTGATAGTGATATTTTTATAAGCCTTTACAGACTCACCCAGAACATAGTCTGTTACACGATCAACAAGTAGGAACGGATACCGATGTGGTAGTAATTCCAATATTTCCTGAATTTCGATGGTATTAAGTGAATTGGCCAAAAACTTTCTCCTGTATACAAGCATGACCTACAACTATTTTATACCAATACAGATGATTGATTGGCATTCTGGTCAAACTCGCCGTAAAAACTAAAAACGGCGGCAACCATACGCTGTTAAGCGCAAAAAACAAATCAGACCAACACCTTTGGGGAGTTGGTCTGATAAATTTTACAACTGACTAGTGCAGTTATTAGTTAGTTTTGCTTACTTGCTGAAGAACTTGCTCAGATAAGTCGTGCTCTTCTTTTGCAAACGCAACCGCACCAGCGTTAAGCACTAGGTCATAACCTTGCTTTGCTGCAACAGAGTCAATAGCTTGCTTGATTAGTCCAAGAAGCTTGTTGCGCTCTTCGTTGCTGCGACGTTGAATGTTTTGCTGCAAAGGTTGACCTTTCTTAGCTAGCTCTTCACGTACTGACAAGATTTTTTGTTCTAGTTCTTTCTTCTCTGCATCGCTCATTGTCGCTGCGTCGCGCTGAAGACGTTCTGCGTAGAACTGACCATCACGCTGCAGTTGATTCACTTCTTCAAGCTGATCTTTAAATTCAGCCTGAATAGCGTTTTGAATTTCAGCCGCTTGAGGCATCGCTTGGAAAATACCTTGCACATCGACAACTGCAACTTTCTGCTCAGCCATTACAGATGTACTAACTAAAGCGCTACCCAACATTGCTCCTGCAACGATATGTTTAACCAACTGTTTCAAAGGGAACTCCTTTTGTGAATCTTATTATAGAGCGCGCCTAAAAACGCGCTCGCTTTAATGTCTTAGAAAGTTTGACCAATGTTGAAAGTGAAGAATCTCGCATCGTCACCATCACGTTGCTGTATCGCTTTCGAGAAGCTGAATACCATCGGTCCCATTGGTGATACCCATTGGACCGATATACCTGCCGAGCTACGATACAGGCTCCAATCAGAATAGTCCAATAGCTCACCGCGTTGTGTAGATGCTATGTCAAACTGACGGTAATAGTCATAGTCGAACTCAGTATCCCACACGTTACCCACATCCACAAACAAACTTGTACGAACTGAGTTATCCATTTCTTCTTCAACAAATGGCGTAGGAACAATAAGCTCGATACCGCCAAGTGCCATCGCGTTACCACCTAGGCTTCGCGTTGACCAAGACAGCTGCGCATCAGCTGGATCGCCTGGGAACACTTCACCATCAGGCCCAACTATAGTACCCGTATTGCCTAGGAATACACCGCGAGGACCTACCGTGTTATTCTCGAATCCTCGTAGTGAATCAGAACCACCTGCTGTAAAGTTCTCTGTAAACGGTAATATTTGCTCATTGCCGTTGATATCGCCATAACCGTTACCATAGCCAAGACGTACACGAGTTAGGAAAGACCAGCGCTGGTTACGAGATAATGGGAAGTACCACTTACCGTCAAATACCGTTTTAAAATAGTTAACATCTGAGTTTGGTGTGGTAATGCTAAATGAAGCTCGTTGAGATGAACCCGCCGTTGGGAACAAACCACGGTTTAGCGTACTTCGACTCCAGCTTATGCTTGCCAGGTAACTATCGTATTTAATCGCTGCATCTGGGTCTTCACCGTTCGTAAACTGGTTATAAAACTGCTCAGTTTGCTCGTAGTAACCACGGTTGTATAGCTCAACGTTACTATAGGTTAAGCCAAAATTAATGCGGTTGAATTCGTTTATTGGATAACCAACATTCGCACCAATTGACCAACGCTTAGAATTGTACTGGATAACGTTAAAGTCTGAGCCGTCAAACTCACTGTAACCTAAACTACCACCCAAGCTAATCCCGTCAATCGTGAAGTAAGGATCGTTATAAGTAATCTGTGCGCTGCGCTGATATGAAACTGTGCTTAGGTTAAGGCCAACTCGTTTACCTGTACCCAAGAAGTTATCTTGCTGGATACCCGCCTGTAGGCTTAACTTGGTTCTGTCACCATAGCCGATACCCGCATTAAATGAGCCAGAAGGCTGCTCTTTAACGTTATAATTAACGTCAACCTTATCTTCAGAGCCAGGAATACGTACAGTTTCATACTCTACTTCTTCCATATAAGTAAGTCGAGAAAGCTGGTTCTTGGAAGACTCTAGCAAGTTATTTGAAAGCCACGTGCCTTCCATCTGGCTGACATTTTGACGCAGAACACTATCGGCAGTTACTACGTTGCCGTTAAATTTAATGCGGTTAACATAAATACGCTTGCCCGGATCAACAGATAACGTCAACTTAACTGTTTTGTCTTCGTCATTAATTTCAGGAACGGTAGTAACCGTTGGATAAGCATATCCGAAACGACCAAGATATTTACTGATGAACTCTTCTGTATAGGTTACTTCGGCTTGGTTATATAGCTCACCTTCTGTCAGCGGAAGCACGCGCTCAATATATTCTTCATGGCCAAGTACATCACCTACTAATTCAACTTCTGAAATAGTGTACTGCTCACCTTCGGTTACATTCATAGCAATGTAGATGCCCGACTTTTCGGGTGTCATTGATACTTGGGTAGAGTCAACATTAAAACGAAGGTAACCACGGTTTAAGTAATGGTTACGCAGCGTTTCCATGTCTCCTTGCAACGTTTGCTGCTGGTAGCGAGTTTCCGACAGGAAATCCCACCAAGGCGTGTCGTATTGTAGCTCGAAAGCCTCCATCAGCTCTTCGTCTGAGAAGATTTCGTTACCTACAATATTGATTTGTTCAATTTCAGCCGCGTCGCCCTCTTCGAAAAGTAATTTCAAGTCAACCCGGTTACGCGGTAGCGGCGTTATAATAGCCGTCACGTCAGCA
Source organism: Alteromonas alvinellae (assembly GCF_902705805.1). Lineage (NCBI taxonomy): Bacteria > Pseudomonadati > Pseudomonadota > Gammaproteobacteria > Alteromonadales > Alteromonadaceae > Alteromonas > Alteromonas alvinellae. Next base: position 27,153 of record NZ_CACSIH010000065.1, read on the forward strand.
TTATATTTACCGATGCTGTAAAAGAAGTCTTTCAGGCCATTCTCGATAGAGGTTAGTACGGTCTTATCGAGCGGCTCACCAATACGAACGCCGTTTCCGTCTAAGCTTTCCTGAAGTTGCTCATCTTTAATATCATCGTTGCCTTCAAAGATGATATTACTAATGGTAGGACGCTCAGCGACACGCACGACAAGCGTATTGCCATCACGAAGAATTTCAACATTTTCAAAGTGAGTTGAAGAGTACAACGAGCGAATAAGCTGCGTTACCCTGAATGTATTAAGCTCGTCGCCAACTTGAACGGGCAAGTAGGTTAAGGCTGCACCAAGTGCAACTCGTTGCAAACCTTCTACGCGAATGTCTTCAACGACAAATTCACTGTCTTGCGCCGCAGCATTGGCAAAGCTAGCACTGGAAAGAATGGCTCCGGCTGCTACTAACTGTTTTAACTTCATCTATTTTTCTTTTCCTGGCCGCGTTTTGTATTAGCTGTTTTGTACTTCCTGATTTGTATCAGGTTATGCGAGCGATATCGTTAAAAATTGCGATACCCATGATCATAAACAGAAGCACGCCACCTATTCTGTAACCCCATTCCTGAACCGCTTCAGGCACAGGTTTGCCTGTGATCCACTCCACGATAAAAAACATGAGGTGACCACCGTCAAGCATGGGCAAGGGTAATAAATTTATTATGCCTAAATTTACGCTTATTAAGGCAAGAAAACTCAAAAAGTACGCAAGTCCATACCCAGCACTTGTTCCCGCACCTTGAGCAATTGAGATAGGCCCACTCAAATTCTTCACAGACACGTCGCCTGTGATGAGCTTTCCTATCATTTCGACACTAAGTGTCATCAGACGCCACGTTTTATCTAGCGCTTTCCCAATAGCCTCTATAATGCCATATTGATGAGTAAACACATACCCTTCAGGCCAAGGCTCGAATGTTGGGCTCACACCTAAATACCCACTTTGCCCTTGTGGTGTATCACGGCGCGCTATCGTGGCATCTAACGTCAGTTGTTGTCCATCCCTTTGTATATCAAGTGATATATTCTCACCGGGACTTTCAACAATCACGTCAACTAGACTTTCCCACGATGACAACTTAGTTCCATTTAATGCAATAAGCTCATCACCGGGTTTTAACCCTGCTTCCTGCGCTGCACTCCCTTCACCTACAAACCCAACCGTTAACGTTGCATCTGGACGATAAGGGGTTAGTCCTAAGCTGCTTAAAGGAGACTCACTATCTGGGTCAAAGTTCCAAGAACCCAGTGTAAAAGTCAGTTCTTTTTCAACGCTTGCTGAATTTTTAACCGTAACACTGGTATTTTCAGCACCAATATTTGAGACAATTTCTAAGTTTACCGCTTCCCAATCAGGTGTATTTCTACTGCCAACTTTAATAATTTCATCACCAGGTTGCACACCAGCAATAGCTGCGATGCTTTCTGACTCAACCTGTTTAACTACTGGCTTAACCGTGTCCAGCCCCACCAAATACATTAACCACAGTGCGAAAAATGCGAAGATAAAGTTAACGCCAGGGCCAGCAGCAATAACCGCCATGCGCTGCAGAACGGGTTTGTTGTTAAACGCTTTATTTTCTAACTCGGGCGGTACGTCATCAATGCGCCCATCGAGCATGCGCACATAGCCACCCAGTGGGATCATAGCGATGACATATTCAGTGCCCGATTCACTTGTTTTACGCCAAATAGGCTTGCCAAAACCAATTGAGAAGCGCTCTACCTGTACACCACATTTTCGAGCCACATAAAAGTGCCCCCATTCATGTACAGCAACCAAAATACCTAAGGCTACAATAAATGCACCAAGGCTCCATAAAAATGCTAGCACTGGAATTTACCTCGAATAATCTCGTTAGCTTTTGCTCTTGCTAAGCTGTCTTGCTCTAGTATTTGCTGAATAGAATTCACTGACACATAGGGCATAGCATTAAGCGTGGCGTCATTCACTTTGGCAATATCGCAAAACTGAATCTTGCCTTCTAAAAAGGCTTCAACTGCCACTTCGTTTGACGCGTTCACTCGCGTTGTGGCGCATTGCCCTTCCTTACACGCATCAATAGCCAGCTTCAAATTCGGATAACGCTCAAAACACGGGGTTTGAAAACTAAAATTGGCAATGTCAGAAAAGTCGAGCGGCGTTACACCCGCCTCGATTCGCTCTGGATGCGCCAAACCATAGGCGATAGGGGTGCGCATGTCAGGGTTACCCATTTGTGCGATTACCGAACCATCAACATATTGCACCATAGAGTGAATAATACTTTGCGGATGAATGACTACATCGATATCATCCGCGCCAGCACCGAACAGCCAACAGGCTTCAATAAACTCCAACCCCTTGTTCATCATAGTTGCAGAATCGATTGTAATTTTTCTGCCCATTGACCAGTTAGGGTGTGTGCTGGCTTCATCGATGGTAATTGACGAGAAGCTATCAAGCGACCTTTCTCTAAACGGACCACCAGATCCCGTTAAGAGAATTTTACGAATGCCGGATGCCGCCAAATTACCGTATTCATAATCGTGCGGGAGGCACTGGAATATAGCATTGTGTTCGCTGTCGATAGGAAGGATTTCAGCGCCGCTTTGGTTCGCAGCCTCGATAAATAAAGCGCCAGACATGACCAAAGCTTCTTTATTCGCAAGCAAAACCCGTTTGCCCGCCTTTACCGCCGCCAGTGTAGGCAAAAGGCCGGCTGCACCAACAATTGCAGCCATTACAGCATCAACTTCAGGCGCACTTGATACTTCTTCCAGTGCCTTGGCTCCGGAGAGAATTTCTGCATCAACACCGTTCTGAGATGCTAACTCACAAGCTACTTTGTAGTTAGCGTCATCGGCAATTACCACATAGCGCGGTGCGCATTTCTGAGCCTGCTCCATAAGTAATTCAAGCTGAGAGTTACCAGTAATGGCAAATACGCGGTATTTATCTGGGTGGCGATTTATTACATCAAGTGTATTGCAACCAATGGAGCCTGTGGCCCCTAACACTGTTACTGTTTGCATTACGCCATCCAAGTTACATAGCAGAATGCGAAAACAGGGAACGCAGCCGTTAAGCTATCAATTCTGTCTAGTACACCACCGTGCCCTGGTAGAATTTTGCCACTATCTTTAATACCCGCACAGCGCTTAAGCATGCTTTCGTTTAAATCACCAAGCGCTGAAACAGCTACCGTGATACCGCCAATAGCGAGGTGGAGCCAAATACGTGAAGGCTCTACCTGATAGTGAAGGGCCGCAAAAGCAATAATAGCGAATGAAGCCGCAATACCGCCTAATAGGCCTTCTAAACTTTTACCCGGCGATACGTTTGGGCGTAGCTTATGGCGACCAAATTTCACGCCAACAAAGAAAGCCCCTATGTCTGCAGCCCAAACAATACCCAATACGTAAAAGATAAGTGATGCACCGTAAAACGGGTCTACATCGTGCAAGCTCGTGCGAAGCGCCACTACCGCTACCCACGTAGGTATTAGTGTAAGTGCGCCAAATAGGGTTCTAACGCTGCGACTGTCTTTCCAGAATTTGGAATATTTGGGATAGGCTAGCACCATAAACAGAGACGCTATCCACCATAATACGGCAACCGTTAATATGGCACGGTATAAACCATGTAACTGCCCCTGATACCAAATGGTGCTCGCATCAACAATAAGAGACAAGGCAATACATATAGCAAAGGCACCTGCCATATAAATGAGTTTTTTAGGACGTTCACATACGCCCGACATATTCGCCCATTCATAGGCGCCGATGCCCACGACACCGGCAATGGCTATTTCAAACCAGAATATGGGAAGGAAAAGAATAGCGTAAAGCGCCAGTGGCGCGAGGATTAATGCAGTTATTATTCGTTGTTTTAGCATAATTTGCCCTTGGCTATCGTTACCAGGGCAAGCCTGATAATTGCCTGTATGGTGTTAACCATCGGCTGTGACTACCTGTTCACCGGTTAAACCGAAGCGACGTTGGCGAACATTAAAATCGTCTACGGCCAATTGAAACACCTCTTCGTTGAAGTCGGGCCATAGTACGTCGGTAAAGTACAACTCTGCATAGGCACATTGCCACAGCAAGAAGTTGCTAATACGGTGTTCGCCACCTGTGCGAATAAGAAGGTCTAACTCAGGAAGGTTAGCTGTTGAAATGTGCGCATTCAGTGCGTCTTCACATATGCTTTCCACATCAAGCTCGCCGCTTTTCACTTGCGTAGCAAGCTGCTTAGCCGCGTTTACAATATCCCATCTACCGCCATAATTTGCGGCGATATTTAAGACTAAATCTTTGTTGTCTTTGGTCATGTCTTCAGCTTTGCGAATTTTTTCGACTAGCTTAGCGTCAAACGCTTCAACATCACCAATAACCTGCAAACGTACACCATTTTTGTGTAACCGTTTTGCTTCACTATTGAGGACAAGATTGAACAGCTCCATCAAGACACTGACTTCTTCCTCAGGACGCTTCCAGTTTTCACTTGAAAACGCGAATAGCGTAAGTGATTCAATGCCGTTTTGACGTGCAAAGCGCACAACAGAACGAACCGACTCTACCCCGGCTTTGTGGCCAAAGGTACGAATTTTCCCTTTCCTTTGCGCCCAACGACCATTGCCATCCATAATGATTGCAACGTGCTTCGGGCCAGCAGTCACTGCCGGCGCCTCAGCTTTCGTCGATTTGGCTGCGCTTAAACGCTTTCCAATCATAATACTTACTTATACTTCCATTAGTTCTTTTTCTTTGTCAGCAAGCATGCTGTCAACTTTCTTAATGAAATCGTTAGTAATAGATTGAATGTTCTCTTCAGCTGCACGGCTTTCATCTTCACTGATCTCTTTTTCTTTAAGAAGATCTTTGATGTCACCGTTAGCGTCGCGACGGATGTTGCGGATAGCGACACGACCACCTTCTGCTTCGTTGCGAACAACGCGAATAAGGTCTTTACGACGCTCTTCCGTTAGAGGAGGTAAAGGAATACGAATTGAACCACCTGCACTCATTGGGTTTAAACCTAGGTCAGACTGCATAATGGCCTTTTCTACCGCTTGAATGGCGCTTTTATCAAACACAGTTAACGCTAGAGTACGGCTGTCTTCTGCAACTACGTTAGCCACTTGCTTTAGCGGCGTGTCTACGCCGTAGTAAGGTACCATGATGCCATCTAGAAGGCTTGGATGCGCACGACCAGTGCGGATTTTGCTGAATTGGCCCTTTAGAGAAACTAGGCTTTTTTCCATGCGCTCTTGCGCATCTAATTCAATTTCATCAATCACGATTTGTATCCTATTGTTCTTAATTAATCGTTGTCAGCGTGGCGAATAACAGTACCTTCTTTTTCGCCCATCACAACACGTTTTAGGCAACCTGGCTTATTCATGTTGAATACGCGAATTGGCAAGCTGTGATCGCGCGCCAAAGTAAACGCTGACAAGTCCATCACTTTAAGTTCTTTTTCTAGTACTTCTTGGTAAGTCAGTTCTTCATACAGCGTAGCTTCTGGGTTTTTAACCGGATCATCACTATATACACCATCCACTTTGGTCGCTTTTAATACCGCGTCGGCTTCAATTTCGATGCCGCGTAAGCAAGCCGCTGAGTCTGTAGTGAAGAAAGGATTGCCCGTACCCGCAGAGAAGATAACAACACGGCCTGACTTAAGAAGGCTAATGGCTTCTGCCCAGTTGTAGGCATCGCACACGCCATTAAGTGGGATAGCTGACATCATACGAGCATTTACAAATGCACGATGAAGCGCGTCGCGCATGGCTAAGCCATTCATAACGGTAGCTAACATTCCCATGTGATCGCCAACAACGCGGTTCATTCCCGCTTTTGCTAAGCCTTCGCCACGGAACAAGTTACCACCACCGATAACAAGACCAACTTGAACACCAAGTTCAACCAGCTCTTTAATCTCTTGTGCCATTCTATCTAGCACTTTAGGGTCTATGCCAAAGCCTTCCGCCCCCATTAGGGCTTCACCACTAAGCTTTAACAAAATGCGTCGGTATGCTGATTTTGGTGTGATACTCATAGTTTGAATTGTCCTCGTAAACCCGTTTTGTCCTATGTCTTTCGTTAAATCACTGGTGTAAAAAACATAGGACAAAGCGCTTTCGTTTGTCAGGCAGGCGCGTACGTATTTCGCCTAGCTTCACACTTACGCATTACATTGGCAACACTAAAGATGTTCAGCTATAAAAAAGCACCTCCTAAGAGGTGCTTTGTAGTTTATCTAACTATTGCTTAATGCAAAAGATAAACACTCAATTATTTCTTAGCAGCAGCCATTTGAGCAGCTACTTCAGCAGCGAAGTCTTCAGTCTTCTTCTCGATACCTTCACCAACTTCGAAACGTACGAAGTTGATTACGTCTGCGCTGTTGTTCTTAAGAAGCTCAGCAACAGAGATTGAAGGATCTTTAACGAAAGGCTGACCAGTCAAGCTCACTTCGCCAGTGAACTTCTTCATGCGGCCTGCAACCATTTTCTCAGCGATATCAGCTGGCTTACCAGACTGGATAGCGATTTCGATTTGGATTTCTTTCTCTTTCTCAACAACTTCTGCTGGAACGTTTTCAGGCTTAACGAACTGCGGGCTTGCAGCTGCAACGTGCATTGCAACGTCTTTCGCTAGCTCTTCGTCACCGCCAGTAAGGATAGAGATAACACCAATACGGCCGCCGTGTACATACGCGCCTAGTGTATCGCCTTCAACGTTGATAACGCGACGAGGAGAGATGTTTTCGCCGATTTTAGCAACAAGTGCATCACGCGCTTCGCTAACTTTAACGCCGTTCATGTCTGCGTCGTTAAGCGCTTCGATGTCGTTGATGTTGTTAGCTGCTGCTACTTCTAGAAGCTCGTTACCAAATTTAAGGAAACCTTCGTCACGTGCTACGAAGTCAGTTTCACAGTTAAGTTCAAGCATAGTCGCGCGACCCGCTTCAACCTTAGTAAGGATTACACCTTCAGCTGCGATACGGCCTGCTTTTTTAGCCGCTTTCGCTTGGCCTGATTTACGCATGTTTTCAATGGCTAACTCAATGTCACCATCCGTTTCAACCAGGGCTTTTTTACAATCCAGCATACCTGCGCCAGTACGTTCGCGCAGTTCTTTAACTAGTGCTGCAGTCACTGCCATTTTTCAATTCCTCAGCATTAAATTTTAAATTCGTTAGGTAAAAGGGGCGATACCGCCCCTCAATACGTTTCGTATTATAGCGCTGCCATATTATCTTGATATGACAGCAAGCAGTCAGAATTACTCTGCAGCTTCTACGAAGTCGTCTTGCTCAGCTTGTACTTCAAGGTTGCTTTCGCGACCTGAATTGATAGCGTTAGCAGCAGCATCCAAGTAAAGTTGGATAGCACGGATAGCATCGTCGTTACCAGGAATGATGTAATCAACACCATCTGGGTTAGAGTTAGTATCTACAACACCAACAACAGGGATACCTAGATTACGCGCTTCAGTGATAGCAATGTGCTCGTGATCTGCGTCGATAACAAAGATTGCGTCTGGAAGACCGCCCATGTCTTTGATACCGCCAAGGCTGTTTTCAAGCTTGTCCATTTCGCGCTGAAGCATAAGTGCTTCTTTCTTAGTTAGTTTCTCAAACGTACCATCTTGGCTTTGCTGCTCAAGATCTTTAAGGCGTTTGATTGACTGACGTACTGTTTTCCAGTTAGTCAGCATACCACCTAACCAACGCTTGTTTACGTAGTACTGGTCGCACTTAAGAGCAGCATCTTTAACTGCTTCGCCAGCGGCGCGCTTAGTACCAACGAAAAGGATTTTACCTTTCTTAGACGCAACACCTGAAAGGTAGTTAAGTGCGTTGTTGAAAAGTGGAACCGTTTTTTCAAGGTTGATGATATGAACTTTGTTACGAGCGCCGAAGATGAAAGGCTTCATCTTTGGGTTCCAGTAACGAGTTTGGTGACCGAAATGCACACCGGCTTTCAGCATGTCACGCATAGAAACATTAGCCATTTTATTTTCCTCTTGGGGTTAGGCCTCCATATACCCCTTGTATCGATTCAGGCCAACCTAAGCGGAACTGAACACCCCGATACGAAGTGACGGTATATGTGTGTTTTAATAAAATAAATTTACCCTCTAAAACGGTGCCAATTACACAGAGCAATATGAGCTTTCCGTCAGGGCGCGCGCTTTATATCACAATCCCATCTAAGCCTCAAGTTTTGAGGGTAAAAAGCGACAATTTGAAGTATTTAGGTTAAAGAAAGAATGCCCCCCCTGAACAGGATCACTTTCCACCTCTGCATTTAGCAGATAAACGCCAACAATATCATCACCTTACTAAGATTGACCTGAATAGTGTTATAATGCGTAAGTAATCAAAATTCTTCATCAAACTAGTTTCAAACGATTTGAGAGGCGCTGTGACAGCTATTATCAAAACCCCAGAAGAAATCGAAAAAATGCGCGTAGCCGGCAAGTTGGCAGCAGAAGTACTCACTATGATAGGGCCTTACGTAAAAAAAGGCGTTACCACTGATGAGCTAAATACTATTTGCCACGACTACATCGTCAACGAGCAAAAAGCGGTACCCGCGCCGTTGAATTATGGCCACCCGCCTTTTCCAAAGTCTATTTGCACATCAGTGAACCACTGCATTTGTCACGGTATACCTTCTGATAAGAAACTGAAAGACGGTGACATCATTAATATCGACGTGACAGTTATTAAAGATGGCTATCATGGCGATACATCAAAAATGTTCGTGGTAGGTAAGCCTTCGATCCTTGCCGAACGCCTAATTCGCGTTACTCAAGAATGCTTGTACAAAGCAATTGAGCAGGTGAAGCCGGGCATGCGCCTTGGTGATATTGGTCACATTTGCCAAACCCACGCAGAAGCGCATAACTATTCAATAGTTCGTGAATATTGTGGTCACGGTATTGGTGCAAGCTTCCACGAAGAACCGCAAATTGTTCACTACGGTAAGCCAGGTACGGGCGATGTACTCGAACCAGGCATGTGCTTTACCATCGAGCCTATGGTGAACGCAGGTAAGCGTTATTCAAAAGTACTGCCAGATCAGTGGACTGTTGTAACTAAAGACAGAAGCTTAAGTGCTCAATGGGAGCACACTCTTTTAGTTACTGAAACTGGTGTTGAAATTCTTACGCTTCGAGAGGAAGAGACCTTAGACCGCGTTATTTCGCACGGTTAGTTCTGTTGGTATAGCACGAATAGCGTGTCGAACAACCTATTTACAGCGCAGTCACCAAACGATAGCGCTGTAACGATTTGAATAAAACGGCCGTTTAACTCACGGCCGTTTTTTATTGGCTCGTTAAATCGAACTCCCACGCTCAAATGGCGACAGTGAATCGTCCTTTCCTTTCTTATTTAACTCGCTACACACCTATAACAAAAAACCATAAATATTCACAATTCAACATAACTTATGCATAAATTTGGTACTGCGAACTACTGGTAATTCATGCTATTGTTCATAGCGTCCAAAAAGAAGTCTATCTCAAAGGTGTATTTTGACGCTGCAATCACTGATAAAGAATATCGACACCATAAATTCTGTTGATGAGATCCCTATCATCAAATTGTGCGTGGAATCCAGTTACGCGTGGATCACTGAGTCTTTCGACGCTACGCCAGTCAATCAGCTTGTTACTGGACGGGCACAATTTGTCGATGCGTTGCTTTGCCATCTTTGGCAGCTATATGGCTTAGATACCGTTGACGAATTATCGCTTTGCGCGGTAGGAGGTTATGGCCGTGGTCATTTACAACCTCACTCAGACATTGATTTACTCATTGTTAGCAGAAAAAAGCTCAAGCCCGATGTACAAGAAAAAATCGGTATGTTCATCACCCTTTTGTGGGATATCAAATTAGACGTTGGCCAATCGGTTCGCACCATAAAAGAAACGGTTAAATTAGCGAAAGACGACATAACGATAGCGACCAATTTAGTAGAAAGCCGATTACTTTGCGGCAGTGAAGCCACCTTTGATAAATTATGGGATGAAGTTAACGGTCGAAACTCATGGTCGAGCAAAGCGTTTTTCTCAGCCAAGTATGACGAGCAAAAAAAACGCCACGCCAAATTCAACGGTACCGCTTATAACCTTGAACCGAACATCAAGGAAAACCCGGGCTGTTTGCGTGATATTCAGTCTATTGGTTGGGTAGCGAAAAAGCATTTCAAAGAATACGACGGCTGGAATCTAGTAGGTCATGGCTACTTTACCGAGCAAGAGCACAGTGAATTAATTGCCTGTCGCATGCATCTTTGGAAAATGCGTTGTGCGCTGCATCTAGTTGCCGGCAGAAGCGAAAACCGTCTGCTTTTCGATTACCAACCTGACGTTGCAAAAATGATGGGCTACGGTGAAGAAGGTAAGGCTTCAGTAGAGAAAATGATGCGGGACTTTTTCCGCACCGTGGCGCGGGTGTCTGAACTGAATCAAATGCTGCTTCAGCGCTTCAAGTACGACATGCTGAACCAAAGCGTTCAGAAGAGCGTGATCATAAACGAAGATTTCGAGCTGCTCGATAACATGATATCGCCACGACACGAAACCGTTTTCTCCTCTCCCGAAGCAATCTTGGACTTTCTGCATTTGGTAGCCAACACGCCAGAAGTACAAGGCCTCAGTACGATTTGCATACGTCAGCTGCGCAACGCTCACCGCGCTTTTGAAGCAGAATACTATGTTGAGCGCCCGCTGTGCCGCGAAAAATTCATGCGCTTAATGAAACAGCCTGAGTTCTTTGATTTTGCATGGGACATCATGCATCAATACGGCATTTTACAAGCTTATCTTCCTGAATGGGATGCCATTGTAGGTATGATGCAGTTTGACTTATTCCATGCCTACACGGTTGACGAGCACACGCATCGACTAGTGAAGCATGTAAATTATTTTTTCTCGAAAGAAAACAAAGATTTTCCGCGCTGCGGCAGAATCTGCAAAAACCTCGACAAACCTGAAATACTTTACATCGCTGCTATTTTCCACGATATCGCCAAAGGTAGAAATGGCGATCATTCCACATTAGGCGCCCAAGATGTAGCAAAGTTCTGTCAGCAACACGATGTTCCCAGCGACGATGCTGAAATGATTGCATGGCTTGTAGAAAACCACCTGCTAATGTCAGTGGTAGCCCAACGCCGTGATATTTATGACCCTGACGTTATAAGCGAGTTTGCTGGCGCGGTAAGAAGCCACAATCACCTTAATTTGCTTTATACGCTCACCCTTGCCGATATTCGTGCCACCAATGACAATCTTTGGAACGACTGGAAAGCATCTTTACTTCGCGAATTATATTTAATGACGCAAAAGGCATTGGATAATGGACTACAGTGTCAAGTAACATTGAACGAGCGAGTAACTACTCACAAACACCAAGCAAGGCAAATTTTGCAAGAGCGCGCTATTGAGCCTGTTGCTATTGATGCATTGTGGGCCCGCCTGGACGACGATTACTTTGTTCGCTTTAAGCCTACGCAAATCGCGTGGCATACTGATGAAATTATTAAAGCTCAGAATGAATGGCTAACACCAGAGCACGATGGTCTGTTAGTAAAGGCAAATGATAACAGTGCGAAAGGTGGCACTGAGGTGTTTGTTTACGGCAAAGATAGAAAAGCATTGTTTGCGCAAGTCGCTTCAGTGCTAGACAGTCGCAACTGTTCAATTCACGACGCCCACGTTACCGTTACCAGAGATGGCTATGTGTTCGATAGCATGCTTATTCTTGAAAATGACGGCAGTCGTATAAGCTCAGAGTCTCGCATTGCGTCCATTGAAAATGCTATTTCTGCCCAACTTGAAAAGCCGGGGCGTTCGCACGAAAATAAGCGTAAATTGCCTCGGCAAATGAAACAACTTGACGTGCCTACTAAGGTACGCTTTTTCAATATCAACGATGAAGCCACGCTTATTGAGTTAGAAGCCCTAGACGCTCCGGGCATTTTAGCTAAAATTGGTCACGCATTCGTTGATACTAATATGACGCTTAAGCTTGCGAAAATTGCCACCATTGGCGAGCGAGCCGAAGATATTTTTATCGTCAGCAATGAGGCTGGCAAAGCATTAACCCAAGAACAACAGGTGAACCTTAAAAAGCGTATCCTGTTTAAACTCGATCAACTTGAAGATATCACAATACCATGAATGAATTGAAAGCCATCATTGAAGACGCCTTCGAAAATCGCGATAGCATTAGCCCTTCATCTGCACCTGATGAAGTGAGAGATGCAGTAGCACAAGCTATTGACCTTTTAAACACAGGTAAAGCACGCGTTGCAGAAAAAATTGCTGGCGAATGGGTAGTACATCAATGGCTTAAAAAAGCTGTTCTACTTTTCTTCCGTCTTCACAACAACGATGTAATTGAAGGCGCCGAAAGTAAGTTTTATGACAAAGTACCGCTTAAGTATACAAACTATACTGCTGAACAGTTTGCAGCCGACGGCGCGCGTATTGTTCCACCAGCAGCGGTACGTACCGGTACATTCGTAGGCAAGAACGCTGTTGTTATGCCTTCTTACGTAAACATTGGTGCGTTCGTTGACGAAGGTACTATGGTTGATACATGGGCAACGGTAGGCTCGTGTGCGCAAATTGGTAAGAATGTTCATCTTTCAGGTGGCGTGGGTATTGGCGGCGTATTAGAACCACTTCAGGCTAACCCCACCATTATTGAAGATAACTGCTTTATCGGCGCCCGTTCTGAAATCGTAGAAGGCGTGATTGTTGAAGAAGGTTCTGTTATCTCAATGGGCGTTTACATCGGTCAGAGCACTCGTATTTATGACCGCGAAACCGGTGAAGTTCACTATGGCCGTGTACCAGCAGGTTCAGTAGTAGTGGCGGGCAACCTGCCAAGCGCAGATGGTAAATACAGCCTTTACGCCGCTATCATCGTGAAGAAAGTAGATGCGAAGACCCGTGCGAAAGTCGGTATCAACGCGCTACTTCGCGGCGTAGAATAAGCAGTATTTCTGACTTTCGCGCACGGCTCGGGTTAATTTCAATTAGTCGAGCCACATGCTTTAAGACTCACAAACTAAAAGAGGCGCTCATGCGCCTCTTTCTTTTCGCAATCAGAACATTTCTAAGACTTAAGCCAACAGCTTATCTTTAATGGTGTTAACCCACTCTACTACGTCTTTTTCGGGCTCTAGGGTTTCAATCGCGTCAACCTCTAACATATCGGCAACTGCGTTACCTTGTAGTTCGGTCAGTAACGCATGAAACTGTTTACCCGCACCACAGAAACTTTCGCCATAGCTGCTATCGCCTAGCGCTGCTACCGCGAATGGCTTGCCGGTTAGCATAGGCGATTCGTCTTTCAGATCTGAAAACACAAACTCTAAGTTTGGTGGTACATCGCCCTGCCCTGTTGTAGAGGTAATGATCAAAAGTGCGTCAGCATCAGTAAAATCTGCAACCGACGGGTCGCTTTCGAGTGAGCAATCCACGCCCTGTTCAGCTAAGTTCTCTTCCACCTGCTCAGCTACGTGTTGCGCATTGCCGTAAACTGTACCCGCAATAATTTTCAATGTTGCCATTTTTACCTCTTAAACCAATGATCGTCGCCTTTGTCGACAGACGGAAATTCTTACTATTTTATCAACCTAAACGCAAAACGGCGCTAATTTTTCAAGCCATAGTCGCATTTCACTGTGCATCTGTGAATTAATCGTTACCCACTTTCCAGTGACAGGATGAGAAAAGCCCATTTGAGTACAACTTAAGGCCAAATTGTTAAAATTAAAGTGCTGCTTGGCGAATTTGTTTTGTTTGCCGTCCCCGTGGGTAGTATCGCCGATAATGGGGTGACGAATATGAACCATGTGCCGACGAAGCTGATGTTTACGACCGGTAGTAGGAGAAAGCTTAACTAGCGAATATCGTGCACTTTGGTATTTGCCCACAGGCTCAGGCACTTCGAATTTTGCCACTGACTGATACATAGTTGATGCAGGTTGTGGCGGCTGCTGCGGGCGCTTATGCTTGTCGGCTATTTTGTCGTAGCGGTATTTTAGGGCGTAATCGATATACCCTGTGTGATGCACAAAACCGCGAACTATAGCGTGATACGTTTTTACTACCTGCTTGTCCATCATCTGCTGTCCAAGCTTTGCTGCAATTTCTGAGCTAAAGCTAAACACCAGCACACCTGAAGTGGGTCTGTCTAAACGATGAGCAGGATAGACGCGCTGGCCTATTTGGTCTCTGAGTGTCTGTACTGCGAACACCGTTTCATGTCTATCAATCGGGCTTCTGTGTACTAGTAGGCCTGGCGGCTTCTCAATTGCGATGATATGTTCATCTTGGTACAACACAGGTAAATGAAGAGCGTCAACACGACCTTCCTCACCAACGCTTGCCTTTTCTATTATTTGCTCGTCTGAATGCACAGTTAATTGGCCTTTTAAATCGTTCTTCATAGTGCGTTGTGTTTGCTCACCCAATGTCTCCATTGGCAATATTATCAATAATTTGAAGCTGGGACAGAGTGCGCTGATGCGCCGATGACAGATATATTTCTGCTGCAGGCGTAATTTGCATGGGTGGTAAAGGCATTTCCTGTTTCAACAAAATGCGCATTTTGGGAATAAAAATAAAAGCCAACCAACTCTCAAACGCTAAACAGTCGACCGCAAAAGGAACCGCACTTTCCATAGCATTATTTAGGTCTTGTTCCGCAGGCTCTTCGTTTGGCCAAATACCATCCTGATACATGTCTGTTTCTAATTGTATCAATGCTTTACTTAATGCTATGTGATGAGTGCTATTCGTTTTAATCACATCCTCTCCGCAATTCAAAAACGCTTCTATTTCGAAGCGCGCAGTATATCAGGGGCTTAAGGTCAACATAAGTCTGTGTGTCTTATCGTTGAAATTCATCTGCTGTGGTACCATTACTCGTCTTTGTTGGCGGTCACTCATAGACATAGAAGTCCCCATACATAGATTTGCCCACTGACAAATTTTGATTAAAGCAGTATTTTGGAACGAGTTATGAGCGCTAACAGTATTAATTCTATCAGCGAGTTTTTGTTACATGCAGGCACTGAATACCATGTTTTTGATTTAGGTCGTCGCCTTGAGCCCACCGATAGTCAAACCTTTCTAGAAATAGAAAACGGCAGTGCTTACGCGCCCTACCCTCGTCAGCAGCATGCGTGGTTCGGCATCGTCTTTTGGAATAAAAATGCCTCTACGCAACACTATATTTGGTTTGTGAAACTGCCGCTTGATGAGCAAGGCTTAGTGGTTGCTGCAGCAAGGAATCACTTTCTAGAGATTATTGTTGATGCATTAGGTCAGTCGGTTGCTGAAGATACTGAAAACGCACAAACACTGCCTGACAATCCTTATTCGTTTGTTCCCAATCAATCGCAGCTTGCTCAATTTAACGCACTAGTTAAACGCACCCTAAGCCAACCTTTAAGTGAAGAGGCGCAAAAAGTTGAGGCCTACGTTCAAGCCCCACAACTAGTTGATTGGCAGCAAATATCCATGCAGAGCGTGGCCGACTTTGTACATAGCCTAAGCCATCACCCCAAACAAGATGTATTAGCGCAGGCAATTGAAACCAACATTTCACTCTACTCACAGGTTTTTCTTAACACATTGATGGAAATGAGCGAAAGCGTTTCTCTGCCTGAAAATCTATTAGCGGCGTATTTAATTGAGATAGATAAAAGTGACGACATCAATTTAGCGGCGCTGAGAGGCACGTCAGAAGGTAGTTTCCACCCGACCATCAACAATAAACTACTCGAACTATTAAAAAGCGAAAAATCGCAGAGACTTGATATTTTAAGCGTTATTGCAGCACGCCATTTCGAACAAATGGAACCGCTCCTGCTTAGTGCCTTTTTAGAGCAGGCAGCAAACGTTGATGAAAAAGAGGGTCATAAAGGCGCCTTATTTGCAGGGTTCTTTTCAGATTTGGTTCAAATCCCGAAGTTACGCAGACAAGTGCTAACACTCCTGCATTCCGAAGCCAACCCTCAGATTCTCAGCAATGCATTTCAACAATTGTTTGCACAAGCGAGAAAGTAAATGACGTTACTTGAGTTAGTGGTGTGGATGGTTATTGGGTTTACTGGCTACCAGTTTTGGCGCATTCGAGCCATTTCTGAGCAAACAAACACTTACCTTAAGCAATACTGCGATAAACACGGTTTACAATTGCTGAGTGTGGCGAGAGCCAAAACACGATTTTCATTCAAATATGGAAAGCCTGACTGGCACAGTGTATTCAACTTTGAGTTTTCGAGTAATGGTGAGGACCGATATACTGGGGAAGTTGAATTGATAGGTGTAAGGGTTATGCGAACAGGAGACTGTAACTAATTTTGTGTAACTGCCT
>NZ_CACSIH010000066.1:0-50061 GCF_902705805.1 Alteromonas alvinellae
TAACGCAAGTTAGAGTATGATCTTGCCCTGTCGCTGATATAAGCATTTTAAACACGCTTTAAATGTAAGCTGTTTATTATGTAGATTACCTTGAAACTGCTTTAAAGAAACCTGCGCTTATCGAGTTTAGGCATTATTGATAACTTAATGTAGGGCAATCAATGGTATCGGTAAATCCGAAGTCGCTTTTGGGTAGCAAAATGGTGAAAAGCGCTTACGGTCTTGCTGGGGCGACCTAAAGCATGGCGCACAAATTTTTATGGAAGCCGCTTTCTCAGAACGTTTTGCCGATGTAGAAGGAGATTACTCTGATAATGACCAGCACACCTTTGCAGTACCACATCCGTTTGCCAATGACCCTTTCCATATTAAGATGTTAATTACCGAATTAGACGCCATCATCGCGGCGCATTAACCTTTTGATGCGCTGAAAAATTAGCTTCTCTATTTTACGCTCTGATTGAATAGGCAAAAACTTGAAACACCTTGCTTGTGAAAAGTAGGCCTACAAATTGCTTTAATACTTATTAGTAATTCCTCACAATGTGTGAGGAATTATAAAATGTTGAGATACGTTAGACGAATAATGTAGTTCTTAACATGGAAAAATGTGAGGAAAGCATGCAGTACGATAGCCACAACAAAGTTGCTACGACAACCGTATTTTTACACTGGCTGGTGGGATTAACCATTATCGGGTTACTCGCTACTGGGATCTATATGTCAGAAAATGGCGTTTATACGCTTTATCCATGGCATAAGGCCATTGGCTTTATCATCTTATTTGTCGCGTTAGCCCGCGTTATATGGCGAATGAAGAACGGCTGGCCCAGCGCAGCTGGTGATTACAAACCTATTGAACACAAGTTAGCCACAGTGGTGCACTGGGTTCTGATTATCGCAACGTTAATGATGCCTATATCAGGTCTGATGGCCTCGGTACTCGGTGGGCATGGCTTATCTGTTTTTGGATTAGAAGTTTTTGCGCCTAACTATAGTGTTGATGACCCTGAAAAAACGCTGCCTATCAATTACGAGCTGTCTAAGCTGGGTGGAGCGATTCACTTCTATTTAGGATACATCGTAATTGTCGCTTTATCGCTACACATTGCTGGCGCTCTCAAGCACCATATTATCGATAAAGACGGTACGTTAAAGCGTATGTTAGGTAAAACAATTAGTGAATAATATGTGACGCACTTAGATACGCCGTACTATTGAGTGATTAATAGCGCGAAGATGAAAAAGAAAGCCGAGTTATCTGATAACTCGGCTTTTGTATGTTAGAAAGGCGCAAAACTACCTTTTTTATTGTTGGCCCCCGCGCAGTGAATTAGGCACAAGCGAAGAAGGCGCTAAAATTACAACGCGTAAGGGTATTGAAAGTAGAATGCTAGGAAAGTATTAACATTTTATTCTATATTTTCATCGTCGAGCCGGCATTGGTCGACAAAGATAAGATAGTCGTCAGGTGAGGCTATCTTATTTTGTTTTGCTTTATACATGGCAATATCAGCGAGTTTTATCAATGCATGCATATTGCTACTAGTATTAGGGTAGAAGGAGACACCAACGCTCATAGAGACCACAGTCGGCTTACTATCGTTATTAAAATAAAAAGGTTGTTTAACGCCAGCATTCACTTTCTCTATAACCCGTTTAACAGACTCTTCATCATCCGCTTGCAGTAACAACATAAATTCATCGCCGCCCCAACGTATAGCGACATCGTTTTTGCGTATTTTTTCTTTTAATTGCTCAGCAACAAAAATGAGAACCTCGTCACCCGCATCGTGACCGTAGATATCATTTACTGCTTTAAATCCGTTAAGGTCGATCAGAGCTAACGCAAACTGGTGTTCCTTTCTCATGAGTTTGGCTATGAGCTTTTCACCGCCATTTCGATTGTAGATACCTGTTAACGCGTCAAAATCTGCTTGTAGGGCAAGCTTTTGTAACTCTTGTCTACGGCTCGATATATCATTTAACGTAAGCTGGTAGTAACGTTCACCTTCTTCTGTGAGTAATGGGCTGGCAATAAGTTGGACCCAAATAGCACTATCATTTGAACTACTCTTTAGCTTGTACTCTCCTGTCGCAAACTCGTTTCGCGCGAAGGTTTCTTTAAGTGCAGCTTTCATTGCTTCTGGTGTTTCGAATAGTTCGCCTAACAGTTCGCCATAGCCTTGCTTTATTCCAAGCTCCGTCTTCTCTACCAAATCATTAAATGCGTCGTTTCGAAGCGCTATCGTACCATTCTCGGCCATTAATACTGTTGCAGTTTTGGCGTTCTCAAACAGCATTCTAAATCGCTTTTCAAGAAACTCTATTTCTTCTCTTAGCTGACGTTCCTGCGTGAATTGCTCTTCAACTTTATTTAGCAGTTGATTGGTGTCGTAAACGAGTTTACCTATTTCACTGCGCGAGTGATATTTCGGGATAGGGATCCTCTGCGATGTTCCAGGCGTGATTTGGTGTAGAGAGCGGCCAACTCGTAACATAGGGGAAATAATAATGTAGTAGGTGATTATCAACGCTACTATACCAACTACCAAGGCTTCAGCGTACAGTGAGTAGCTGTTGTCGATACTGGTTTTTTCTGCCTGGTTAATGATGTACTCGAAATTAGGATAAACGTTAACTTCAGCTACTGCCTCTTCCGGCATAAAGGGGTGCCTGACCACAAACACCCGGGATTCAGTGTTTTTGTTGATAGCTTCAGTTACATTTGTTTGGTAGTAAAGGGCGTCGCTTTTTATAGAGGCCGCTAGAATTTTGTCAGTTTTAACTAAACCATTAATGGCTTCTTTGGCTAAGTCTTCATCTTCTAAAAAAGCCGCGATGGATGCGGTTGCAGCTACGGTTTGATAAAGCTCTTCTATATCCCTGTTCGCTTCTTTTATCTCGTTTTCGTAAGTCACGCGATAAAAGAATTCAGCGGTAGTAAGCACTACCAACATTGCAGCTACGACTAAAAATAGCGAGAAACGAAAACCTAGACCTTGTATGTTAATCAAAACGATACACTACCTTCATACTGTTTGTCACAGTCGACTCATATACATAAGCTAGCGCCGACTCATCTTCCTCAAGCCTTAGCTTGATATCGTCAAGAGTTTGCTCTACCGCAGGAGGTTTAACGCGGCCAGAGAATTTAAGTCGTGACCAATACGCATTTACCCTTGCAAGGGGGAGACCTACCAAAGATTTATAGAACTGGCTTTTCAGTTCGGCATCTAATTCTACGTCTATCGGCGTGGCTTCTTTGCCATTTGGAAACGCTGAGTATTTACCCATAAATAGGTCAATTAAGCCTTTTTTGTCCAGTACCTGCACATCATTGTTAAGGTTGGTCACTACAACAATTCTCTCTTGTGATTGTGCCGCAGAAGCCGCGCTATACATAAAAAGCGCTAAGCCTATAATTAAGGGGAAGTGTTTAAACAAACTCATGTTCATTCCCCTTAAAAGCTAAAACTTAAGGCGAGGAATAAGGTGTGTGCTACACCGCCTTCATCGTCAACGACTAAACCATCACGGGCACGAAGCCCTGTCCCTCTAGCTTTTACATCAGTTCGTTCAACTTGTGCTTTAAACGCTAGGTTTTCTCGTAGGTCCCAGCGCCAGCCCACTGAGAATGTCTTCTGTCGGTGAGCCAGTGTGCTGGCCACTTCTTCAACAAACATCGCTAGTTGAGCGGTTGCAGGAATGATGGGAAATTCAGACTGTTCTTCGCTAAGAAAATAGGTATCAGTTTCTGCAAAAGAAAATAGACCGTAAAAGGTATGCGCACCGTAAAGATAACTAATATTTAGAAAACCATTATAAGAGGGTCTTAGTGCGACAGATTCTGAATCAATATGCGAAAGTTCACCGGACACTTCCCAGTCACCTAAATATCTGCTGGCATAAATAGAGGTATATTGAATAGTTGCGTCGCGCAGTCGCAGTGAATCTGAAAAGTCAGCCGCTCCACTCCAAAAAGGTTGTAATAACTCTACAGCAGCGCTGATTTGTGCTATATCGAAATTATCGTTATCAGCTTCAGTGCGTGTGTGTTTTAACGCTACGCTCCAATCAAAAGCGGTTAATTCAATGCCCAGCGTGCGCAAATTTTCAAAGGTGATAGGTTCAAAGTCCCTACTTGAAAAGTCGCTTTCTCCTTGACCCCAAAAACCCTTTACCGATAGGTTGAAGCTATCATAACGTTTTAAGTAACGAATATCTGCGCCGTCAAGGCTTCTAGCCGGGACAATGCCGTAAACTTCCGTGGGTACTTTTACCCAAGGGTAGGCTATAGATACGTCTCTGGTATCACTAAAATGAAAGATATCGGCTGCAAGTCTTCCTGCTCTGACCTGCCACGAAGGCGTTACGTCATAGCGCAAAAAAGCCATCTGCGTTATTGAGTCTATGTCCTGCTCATCTTGCTCTCGATAAACAAATTGCCCTACAAAGTCGAGATTGTTTGACAGGCTGTAATCAAGCTGCACGCCAATAAGGCTTAAAGGCTTAAACGCAAAGCCCCCCTTTTTTGCAGATTCTGCTTGTGAACGGTCGGTGCGAAATTGATAAGTGCGTGTATCTGCTGTGGCCGTTGCAAGCGTACCAAAGCCGCTAATCTTAAGTTTGCTTTGTTCTGCTGCTGCAACGTTAGCTAGCAGCAGGCTGAAGATGGCCGTGAAGAACAAGTACGGCTTTTTCATCATTGTATTACCCAATTTGAAATCTACGTTAAATGTTGCCGAAAAAGCATTGTTTTGACAATTTTACTTTAGTACAAGCATAGTATAGAAACGAGGAAGCTACTGAAAAGTTGGTGTTTTGTTTTGTAAATTAACAGAATGACAAAAAACAGTTCTCTTAGAATGAGATAGTCCTAAGTAACTGTGCCGTTCAGCTTTTCGTCCCAATACGGAGTACCACTAAAACGTTCAGCTAAGAAATCAATGAATGCACGAACCTTAGGCGCTAATAAACGGTTACTAGATACACTGCCCATAATGCACAATCGGTAGCGAGAGGGTAATCCAGCACTATTTGCACTAACTCGTCACTTTCTAAATAAGGGTAGCTGCACCACGTAGCGGTAAGGGTAATACCACAGCCTTGAATACAGGCGTCGCGCACCGCTTCACCATTGTCCATACGCAAGTAATTAGCCGTTTTAATAGAATTGACACCTTGGCTGGCTTTAAAGTCTCACACTTCTAAGCCGGTAAGGCTAACTATTTTGTGTTGTTTCAAGTCGGATGGCGTTTCTGGCTTACCGTATTTTTCATTATGGCTTTTCGACGCCACAATAAAGCGTTTATCATCAGCAAGCAGCGTTAGCACAATTGACATGATGATTCGTCAATCGGGTGCTGAATTAACCTTTTGCTCCACAATTACCTGATGGGGCCCTGGGAATGGACTTCGCGGGCACTGTTGAAGCTGTTGTTGAAGGCGTTACAGACTAAAAAGTAGGTGGGCTGTGCCGGTGGTCTTGGCGATTTACAAGGCTCACTTGCCGAGAAAATGTTGGCCGAGGTTGGTCCCGTAGCACACCTTTCGCCGCAGTAACCTTTACTGTGGCTTATTTTCATTTGTAACTTTTATCTAAAAGAGCCGGATCACAAAAGTCAGTGCTATCTACATAGTGTAAATGCTTTATAATTCTTCCTGCAAAGGAGAGATAAACGTGAACGAATATGCTCGGTTTTTCAATGGCTACCCTTCAACTGTTGTAGAACAAGCCCTACAGCTAATTTCGGACAATCGGTTAAAAAGCTACTTGTTGAAAAAATATCCCAAAGCCCATGATATAACTACAGATAAGCTGCTTTACCAGTACGCGACAGAATTTAAAAAGCAGTTCTTAAAAAATGCGCCACCATTTGGTCGGGCAGCATTTAAGAAACAAGGGGATATGGTTACCAATGCGTTAGGTACGCATACTTACCGTATGCAAGGTAAAACGCGCAAACACGACTTAGCCATTAACAACGATTTACTCTATGCACCAGAGCCTCTGTTAAAAGCACTGGTAGTTCATGAGCTGGCGCACTTTAAAGAAAAGGATCACAACAAAGCGTTCTATAAACTTTGTTGCTACATGGAGCCTGATTATCATCAGCTTGAGCTAGACTTGAGGTTATTCTGCGTGGCGGTGGCCATGGGCGATAATCCATATGTTTGATGTCAATAATCAGCCAGTATCTATTTGAAAATGTTATGTGCCGGACTACTGAGATGATTTTTCAAAGCTAATACCCTGAGCTGAGATACTGAGTTAACGTACCCTGTTAAAATACTGAGCTAATATATTGAGTTAGGGCTACCATTTACAATCGTTTGAGCCTAATGCTAATGCGAAGAAGTAGAGTGAAAGTAAAAAGGAGACTTGATGAGCATTGCCAAAATTATGTCTACTCGTGTAGTCAGTGTGCACATGGACGACAGCTTGCAGTCATTAAGAGAGCTATTCGCAGCAACGGGGTTTCATCACTTGGTTGTGGTTCACGATAATAAGCTTCAGGGCATTATATCTGATAGAGACTTAATGAAATCAGTTAGCCCTTTCGTCGACACGTTAAGTGAGCGAATGCTTGATCGCGCAACGCTTGATAAACGTGCCCATCAAATCATGACCCGCGAGGTGATTACGCTAAATCCCACTGATTCAGTATTCGCGGCCATTGAGCTGTTCAATACATATAAAATATCCTGCATTCCCATCATTGATAAAAATAAGCACCCGGTTGGCATGGTGTCGTGGCGAGATGTAATGAAGTTTATGCAAAGTAGGGTAGAGGCTAAGCGCTAGTTTGCCGCGTTTGCATCAATATCGGCGCGTTTGCGTTTATATCTGCACGTCTGTGTTAATAGTATAAACATAGCTAAAAAAGAAGTGGCCTCTCTACCATCGTACATAAATACTTTGATAAAGAGACCATTAGTTTCTGAGCCTTAGCTTTTGCGATAGCTAACTTTAAACATAAGGCTATAAAGCACGGGCACAGCGATAAGCGTAAGTACCGTGGCGAACGCCAACCCGCCCATAATCGTCACAGCCATGTCAGCAAAGAAGGCGTCGAACAGCAGCGGCGCCATGCCTAAGATGGTCGTGACTGCCGCCAGTGAAACGGGGCGTACACGACTGATAGTCGCCTCTACAATGGCTTGTTGAATGGCGAGTCCTTCTTCTATCTGAAGGTCTATTTCTTCAATAAGTACAATAGCGTTCTTAATAAGCATACCGAACAAGCTCAAAAAGCCGAGAAGCGACATAAAGCCAAACGGCATATCTGTACTAAGAAGGCCTGTAACAACACCTACAACAGCCATAGGTACCACAAGCCAAATGATCAGTGGCTGGCGAGCGTGACCAAACAGCAATACCGAGATAATAAACATGACTAAAAAGCCTGCAGGCAAGCCTGCGCCCAAAGCTTTTTGTGCATCGCTAGAGCTTTCAAATTCGCCGCCCCATTCCAATGAATATCCAGTTGGAAGTTCTATACCCTCAATAAGCGGGCGAATTCTAGCCAAGGCTTTAGCAGCCGTTTCATCATCACCGGGCTCCGCTTCTACGGTAATGGTGCGCACACGGTCGCGACGATGAATACGCATTTCTTCAGTCATTAGCTCTAAGCCTTGTGACACTTGGGTGAAAGGCACGTATTGGCGCTGTTGCGTAGACCATACTTGTGATTCGCGTATTGACTGCAGCTCGGTATCTTCTGCCTTGCCCATCTTTGCGATGATATTGTAAGCGTAGTCACCGTCTTGCACCGTACCTAGCTGAACGCCGCTACTTGCATATTGTATGGTTTGACTAAAATCATTGTGTGACACGCCAGCAATACCTGCGTTGTAGTTATCAAACTGCGTGTTGATGGCAAAACCTTTTTCTCGCCAGTTGTGTCTTACATCTTTAACTTTTCCGTCAGCAAATAGCAGGGCCTTAGCTTGTTCTGCTAATTCACGAAGCACTTCAGTATCTGGACCAGAAAACCTTGCTTCTAGCTTTGCACCAGATCCGGGCCCAAACTGCATTCGTTCCATGTAGAAGTTAGCGTCGAAATCTAGGTCGGTAAGTTTATTTCTAAGCTTCTCTTGAATAGCAGGGATGTTATCCAGTTTATTCGCCCGAACCATGAAAAAAGCATAGTTTTCGTTAGCGCTTTTAGGCGCATAAGTGAGGGTGAAACGGTCTGCACCCTGCCCAATAAAGGTGGTTACAGCCGTGACGTTTTCCATGGCTAAAATACGCGCTTCCGCTTCTTTTGCTATCACTTCAGTGGCACGAATGTCTCTGTCTTGCGGGCCCCAATAATGTACAAAGAATAGCGGCGCATTTGATGGTGGGAAAAAACCTTGCTTTACCATACCAAAGCTTCCATAAGCCACAATAGTGATGACAAAAAGTACACTAATAGTTACCCAGCGAAGTTTAAGTGCACCAAGTAATGCGCTTTTAAACCAGCGCTGCGATGCTGATATTTCGTTGCCTGCAGTCTGACCCATACCTTTGCGGTAGAAATACGCGCCGAGAACAGGCACTAAAGTTACTGCTAATACCCAGCTAATCATTAGGGAAACTAAGACTACGGCAAACAATGAGTAAAGAAACTCGCCGGTGGCATCGTTTGAAAGACCTATGCCTGAAAACGCCGCAATACCGATAACGGTTGCGCCAAGTAGCGGCCACTGCGTGCGCTTAACAATAAAGCTGGCTGATTCTTTAGCTGTGGAGCCGGTGGCCATGCGAAGCATCATGCCTTCAGCAACCACGATAGCGTTATCTACTAGCATACCCATGGCGATAACCATGGCACCAAGGGATATGCGCTGAAGCTGAATATCCATCAGCCACATAACAAGAATCGTACCTAGCACGGTAACAAGTAGCACTGAGCCAACTACCACACCCGAGCGCCACCCCATGAATAAACACAGGGTTAGAGTAACTACGGCGACTGACATGACAAGGTTATTAATAAAGCCGGTTACCGACTCATCAACCACCGAAGCCTGATCATAAATTGGCGTTAGCGTAATACCGACAGGCAGTTCTTGAAGCAGCTTTTCTACTTTTGCGTTAACACGCTCGCCCACATCAACAATGTTAACGTCGGTCAACGCTGATACTGAAAGCGTAAGTGCTTCTTCGCCGTTGTAGCGTACATGAACGGGCTGTATGTCGGCAGGCTCTAACTTTAGCGTGGCAATATCAGCAACCCGAAGGGAACGGTTTGTGCCAGGCACTACCACTGACAGATTAGATATTTCTTCTAGTCTGTCTGGCGCGCGCTCTACAATTAGGCGCACATTTTTTTCGTCAACTTTAATACGGCCGCCGTTGAACGGGCGCAGGTTGTCTTCAAAAAGAGAGGCGAGATCAGGAAATGAAATGCCTAAGCCCGCGAGTTGATAAGGGTTGATATAGGCCACTATCTGTTCTTTTTGAACGCCAGTGACATTTACTTTGGCAACGCCTTCTGTAGTAAGCAGGTCACGTCGAATAATTCGGGCGAATTCTCGAAGCTCCCGGGTATCGAAATCAGGTGCACTTAACGCGTAATAAAGCCCGTAAACGTCACCGAAATCATCAAATACCACTGGGTTTTGTGCACCCGTTGGCAACGAGCTTGCGGTGTCGCGAAGTCGCTTTCTCAACTCATCCCATATCTGTGGTAAGAGGTTACTGTCGTAAGTACTCTTAACTTCAACGGTAATTTCGGAAAGGCCCGGCGATGAAACAGACGTCACTTCTTTTAACTGCGGCATTTGCTGGATGGCAATTTCTAAGCGTTCAGTGACTTCACGTTCTACCTTTTCAGCACTGGCTCCAGGATAGTTGGTGTATACCTTTACCTGTTTGATGGTAAACGCAGGGTCTTCTAAGCGACCAATTTTGCTCATAGCCAAAATGCCGCCTAAAAGCAGGATGACTACCATTAGCCAAATATTGACGGGCTTATCAATTGAATAGCGTGCGATATCCATAAATTACTTCTCTCCTTGGTAAGGAAGTACTTTCATGTCTGCACGCATTTGTGTTGCTCCAGCAGCAACCACTTGCTGGCCAAGAGTGATTTCACCTTGGCTTTTACCTTCGATAATTGCTAGTTCATTTTCAATATGCTTAACATTTACAGCTCGCTTTGTTACTGCATTCGTTTCTTCGTTGTATACCCATACGGCAAAGCCAGAGTCCTTGTTACCCACAAGTGATCTTACAGGCACAACAAAGCCCTCTGGATACAGACTACCTTGTAGGCTGACTTTTACCACTGCGCGGGCGCCTGGCGTTAACGGTAGTTCTTCGCGAGGCTCCATGGCAAACACCACTTCATAAGTTTGCGACACAGGGTCGGGTTGAGTAGAGTGCTCTACATAGTTCACCGGGTACCACTGGCTGCGATTGGTGGCTAATGTGGCGCTGGCTTGTTTTATCCCACGGCCAATATTGGCAGTAAGTAAGCGCTCAGGAACATTTATGTTGAAGTATATTTTAGACACATCTTGCAGGCGAGCAATCGGCGTACCTGCGGCAACAAAACTGTTATTTTCAACAAGTCGTTGAGATACCTTTGCATCAAAAGGAGCATAAAGCTGTGTGTAGCTCAAATCTTGCTCTGCATTTTTTAAGTCGATAACCGCTAGTTCGTAAGATGTTTTTGCAGTATCCAGAGAGCTCTGTGCAACTAGCTTTTGAGCGAACATTTTCTCAATTCTATCAAGCTCTCGTTTAGCCTGATCAAGTCGTGTCGTAGACTCGTCCACGCGTCTTTCGAATGGTTTACGATCAATAGTGGCCAGTAACTTGCCTTTATTGATATCACTGCCTGTCACCAAGTCGGTCTGGATAAGGCGGCCTGAAACTTCAAAGCTTAAATCGACGGTTTTCACTGCCGATACAACGGCAGGGAAGGTGAATTCGTCAAAATCTGGAATGTTGCTAACCGTAGCGAGTTTGACATAACGAGGTGCAACGTTTGCTTGTTGCTCGGCAGGCTCTTCGGAAGAACATGCACTTAAAGTGGAAACCGATAAAACGCTTAAAAATAAAATGTGAGAGAATCGCATCATGGACATAGGTGTATGTAATCCATAGTCAGGGTAATTAAAGTATAGATGTGTAAACCAAGGTAGTGATGATATGCACAACGGCAGCAAAGATAGTCATTACCTAAAGTAAACTGGTGAGTGCATTTTAGTGCGGTCACATTGAAAAGTAAACTGTTCGGTGTAAAATGATCGGGTTAATGTAGCGGATAACTAATTTTGAGAATTTCCATATGGTAGGCAACACACGTACGCGTAGCGACATCAAACGCGAAGCCATTATTCAGGCGGCAACACAGGCATTCCAAGAGTTTGGCGTTAACGGCACAAGCATGGATAAGCTGGCTGAACTGGCAAATGTGTCAAAGCGCACTGTGTACAATCACTTTTCTACAAAAGAAGAGCTGGTGATGCATTTGGTTACGCAGCAGTGGCAAACGGCTATTTTAAATATTAATAAAAAGTACGATGCTACGCTTCCGCTAGACGAGCAGCTAGAAGACCTTATTTTGCAAGACATTGAGTTTATGGTGAGTGAATCACACCTCGATTTAGCTCGGGTTGCGATTGGCCACTTCTTCTACGAGCCGGAAAAGCTAAAAGATGAAGTTGCGCAATTAAAAGCCCAAGAGACGGCTATGCACCGCTGGTTAAAGGATGCCAAAGCCGACAATAAACTCGCGTTTGACGACTTGGATCGGGTTGTCGATGAAATTGATAGCTTAGTAAAAGGGCAGTGCTTTTGGCCTCAGCTGTTCAAAATTGAAGATTCCCTCAGCGATAACGATAAGAAGAGCTTAGCAAAACACACAGTGGCTTTGATTTTAAGCCGCTATGCTGTTGTGTAGTTGGCAGGCTATATCAATGAGTTTGTTCAAGGCTCTTTCAGTATTGAAGGGCCATTGAACTTTTACTTCCCAAACATTTTTTCCGCTTATCCGTCTTCGCGCTAACTTCACAGATCCCTCTTGATTCAAACGGACTACACTTCAGATGATGTAGCCAGTAAATACCTTTTCACTTAGCTGTTTGTTCTCCCTGTCGCTCGTCCTCCGACACCTGCAATATGCTCCTCTACAATCGTACGAAATATATTCACCTGCTTATTCTTTAGTCTATTTTGGTGCAATTTGAGTCTTATTCATCTAATAAATTAAGAAAATTTATAAAGAGTTTTTAAATTTTGTCGCTTTTGCTCTCGTCATTTGTTCTAAATTTTTATAATATCCCGACCAAAAATAACAACTATTATTATTTGCAATTGCAAAATTCGGCAGAAAGCCGGGTCGTGATAATAGGGTTTTACAGATTTTTAAAAGTAAACACACAACACTTACAGAACACTTGGAGAGCAATTTTGAAATTCAAACTTACGAGTATTGCTGCTGCGATAATTCTAAGCCCAGCAACTTTTGCTGCTGATATGGAAGATATTGAGAGACTAACGGTGAAAGGGAAGTACCTTTCGGTTAACCAGTCCAACTCAATTAAAAGCCCTACACCTATTATCGACGTGCCACAGAGCTTGTCGATTATTACGGCTGAAGAAATAACGGCTCGCGGTATTACTAGCATTGGACAAATTATTGACTACGCACCAGGTGTTAATACATCGCAAGGTGAAGGTCACCGCGACTCGGTAGTATTCCGTGGTGTGCGCTCTACTGCAGATTTCTACTTAGATGGTAACCGTGATGACGTTCAATACTACCGTGCACTTTACAATGTTGAACAGGTAGAAATTCTTCGTGGTCCAAATGCATTGCTATTCGGTCGCGGTGGTACGGGCGGTATCTTAAATCGTGTATCTAAGAAAGCGAAAACGAGCGATAAGTTTGTAAACTACAACGTATCTGCTAATACGTTTGGTGCATACAACTTACAGTTAGACACCAATGTTGACACGGGCGATAAGTCGGCCCTGCGCATTAACGCCATGTACGAAAGCTTAGATAATCATCGCGACTTCTTTTACGGAGATCGTTACGGCTTCAACCCAACGGCACGCTTTGAGTTAAGCGATGACACAATTGTTGATGTGTCGTATGAATATATCGACCACGAGCGCTTTATTGACCGCGGTGTGCCAACAGCCAACGGCGAGCCAGTTGAAGCGTTTGAAGAAATCGTGTTTGGCGATCCAGATAACAATTACCAAACATTGGGCGCTGACGTGTTCCGTGCAAACGTTGAGCACACTTTCTCAGATAACCTGAAAGGTAACTTCAACGCTTTTTACGGTGACTATGACAAAGTTTACTCGACCTTTTATGCGGCAGGTTATAACGCTGAGACTGAGCAAGTAACGCTAGACGGATACGTTGATACTACGCAGCGTGAAAACATGATCTTGTCTTCTAACCTAGTTGGCGAATTTGAAACGGGAAGCATTGGGCACACGGTTATCTTCGGTGGTGAGGTTATTAATACCAAGTCAAACCAAGATCGTTACAACCCTGTGTTTGATTCCACTGACGGTGATAGAGAAACGTTTAATATTTCACGTCCGTTAAGCTTCCGTGGTTTAACTGGTACAAATGCTGAAGGCGTAACAGTTACAGCAGACTTCTCTGACTTGAACGACGATACGCATGTAGACTTGGATGTATACTCTTTCTATGTTCAAGATGAAATTGCACTATCAGACAACTTCGACCTTGTACTAGGTGCACGTTTTGACAGCTTCGATATTGAAGTATTCAACGCGGACCCTGAAGTTTTAGAGACACGCAGCAGAAAAGACGAAGAAGTGTCACCGCGTGCAGGCCTAGTGTATAAGCCACAGAAAAATATCTCTATATACGCTAGCTACAGTGAGTCATTCTTGCCACGCAGCGGCGAGCAATATGCGAATATTAATGGCGACGCAAACGCGCTAGATCCAGACACGTTCACGAACCAAGAAATTGGTGTTAAGTGGGACTTCAACGACAGCATGAGCTTTACAGCAGCTATCTTTGAGAACGAGCAGACGTCATTGGATAACGACCCGAATGACCCTGAAAGCTTTGTTGAAGTTGACTCAGATGTATCTGGTTTTGAGCTACAGCTGCAAGGTTATATCACAGACAAGTGGTATATTACTGCAAACTACAGCAACCTTGACGGCGAAAACGCAAGTGGCGTAGAGCTTCGTGAGCTGCCTGAAAATACGATGTCTGTGTGGACAACCTACGAAGTGAATGAAGTATTTGGCTTCGGCATTGGTGCTACATATCAGGACGAAAGTAAGGTATCGACAAGTGCTTCATCGCCTGTACTACCTAGCTATACGCGTGTTGATGCGTCTGCTTACTACACGCTTAGCGACAAAATGCGCCTTCAGTTAAACGTTGAAAACTTGACTGATACGCTTTACTTCCCGAATGCACACTCTACGCATCAGGTAACAGTAGGTGCGCCAATTAATGCGCGTCTATCACTGATTGGTTCTTTCTAAATTAACCGTCAGTTTTAAAATATTGTTTAAAAGCCATTCGCGAAAGCGAGTGGCTTTTTTTATCTTTGCACTTTGTATTTAGAGGCTTTGTGCTCTATTCGCCTTGCTTTGCAAAGTCGATAAGTGTCTGTCCATCCATACGATAGCCTAACCATTCACTCTTTGGTTTAGCGCCAAGTGACTCGTAAAAATCGATAGCTGGTTTGTTCCAATCTAAAACGCTCCATTCGAAACGCCCGCAGTCGTTTTCTACCGCTGTTTTAGCTAAGTGTTGCAATAACGCTTTCCCTGCACCCAGGCCACGTGATTTTGGTGAAACATACAAATCTTCAAGGTAGAGACCATTGCGTCCTTGCCACGTTGAGTAATTAAAGAAATACACAGCGAAACCAATAGGTGCGTCATCGCTTTCACACATTACACAATGCGCGGTTGCGCCTTCTCCGAATAATGTTTTTAATAGCGCTTCTTCATCTGCTTCTACTTCATGCTCTGCTTTTTCATAAATAGCAAGTTCCAGAATGAACTGGCGAATTTGTGAAATATCCTCAGGCGTGGCGGGTCTTATTGAAATGGCGTTGCTCATGGTGACTCCCATCATAAATAATCAAAAAAAATGAGCCAATAAAGGCTCATTTTAAAACAGTTAGGTGTTTGTAGCTTTTCTCAGCGATAAAAGCTAGTCCATCGATGCACTTGGCTGAGGTACATGTGTGTGTGAAGTACTATTGCCGTCGTTATCCTTAGTAGGCTTTTTGCGTACAATCTTGCGCTTAATAAACGTAAACGGACCACGTAAATCAAGCAATATTAAGTACAAGCACGGCACCAATATAAGCGTTACAAGCGTAGCGTAAAGTACTGCAAAGCCGAGTGCTGCAGCCATTGGTACAACAAACGCTGCCTGTAGGCTTGTTTCAAACATAATGGGCAGTACGCCCACAAACGTAGTGATTGAGGTTAACGTAATCGCTCGGAAGCGCGCGGTACCAGCTTCGGTCACCGCTTCTTTAATGCTGTAGCCTTGTGCACGGCGCTGGTTCACAAAGTCAGTCATGACTAGTGAGTCATTGATAACAACCCCCGCAGCAGCGATTAGGCCAAAGTTAGACATCATAGATAAGTCTAAGCCCAGCACAAAGTGGCCGAAGACTGCGCCTGTAAAACTAAACGGGATAACCGACATGATAATAAGTGGTTGCCCATAGCTTTTAAGTGGTACAGCAAGAAGGATATACACCATGATCATGGCAGCTAAGAAAAACAATATCTGCTCATTCTGTTGCGCTTGCTGCTCCTCAATGTCACCACCAAGTTCAGTCATAACCGACGGGAACGACTCTTTTAATTGAGGAAGTAGCTTCTCTCTAATTTCAGTGACCACTTCGTTTGGCTCAATCTTTTCTTCATCGATATTGCCCCAAATGTAAACGCTACGGTATCCACCTTCACGGCGAATGTAGCTTATACCTGGTTTCTCCTCTAAGGCCACAACGTCACCCAGCATAACTTCCTGACCATTAGGCGTGGTGATCAAAGAGTACTTCAAGTCGGCGAAGCGTTCGCGGGTAAGTTCTGGGTAGCGCACCATTACTTTCACTTCTTCACCGTTTCGAATAACACGTTGTGCCTCGCCGCCGTAGAAGCCTGCACCTACTTGAGAAGCGATATTAGATAAAGTAAGACCCAAGTCGTACGCAACTGGAAGCAATGTCATTTGTACTTCTTTGCTTGGAGGGTCGATAGTTGAGCTAACGTCAAACAAGCCCTCTTGCTGCTGCAGCATTTCAATAAACTTAAGACCTGCTGCGTTTAGGGTGTCGATATCAGGGCCAAAGAGTAAATAACCAAATTCGCCGTCATCACCATCACCGTTTACGTCATCAACTACGGTAAATGATTTCATGCCGGTAATTTCAGGAATGGCTTCGCGCCAGCGACGAGCAAGCTCAAACGTGTCAATAGGGCGGTCTTCTTCATTAACTAACGGCGTTAAAATACGGCCTTCAGTTCTGTCATCGTTAAACGCCAGGCGGTCTCTTATCATGCCTTGACCAAACTCATCGATGATTTGTTCTTCAACGTCTAAGATTGTTTGCTCAACAATTTTTAACGCGTTAATGGTTGCTAAATCTGAGACGTTTTCATTCATCTCTATTTTAACGCTTGGGAAGTCATGAGGTACTTTCGGATTGGGGACCATTCTTACGTAATTAGCACCAATAAGCCCCATACTTAGCATTAGCATTGCGACGAACATCATGAGTACAGCCCAGCGCCATTCAATCGCTTTCGCTAGAGAACGCTTGTAAGGACCGTTAACAAAAGCAAAGAATCGCTTGTTAAAACGCGACCGCCAGCTATTTTGTTTAACTGGGGAAAATTTAGTGTGGGCTAAGTGGGCCGGCAGAATGAGCTTAGATTCAACTAGACTGAATGCTAAACACAAGATTACGACAACAGCGATATTATAGAAGAACGCGCCTTCAGGCCCGCTGCTTAGCGTAAACGGAGCAAACACGGCGATAGTGGTTAAAACACCGAATGTGGCGGGCGTAGCTACGCGCTTGGCACCGCGGATTACATTGTCAACACCGCCACCTTTGCTTTCAATTTCGGTGTAAGCACTCTCGCCAATAACGATCGCATCATCAACCACAATACCCAGTACCATGATAAATGCGAACAGCGAAAGGATGTTTATGCTTACACCAAACAAAGGCATTAGCATCATGGCACCAAGGAAACATACCGGTAAACCAACCATAACCCACACGGCAAGCCTAAAGCGCAAGAACAGGGTTAACATTAGCGCCACTAGAATTGAGCCTTGAACCAGGTTCGACAACATCATGTCTAAACGAGCGTTAAGGTAATAGGTCATATCAACCAGAATTTCTAGGCTTACTCCTTGAGGAAGGCTTTCGTTTTTCTGATCAATATAGGCTTTTACGGTTTCGGCTACAGGAATGGTGTTTTGGGTTTTAGTGGCTTTAACGGCAATGTAGATAGCGTTCATGCCGTTGTATTTAAAGTAGCGTTCACCTTCAACAAATCCATCGTTGATATAAGCGACATCGCCCAAGGTTACCTTAGCGCCGCCTGTGCCAATTTTAATAGGGATTTGCTTAAACTCATCGCCGCTGTAGTACTGGTTTTCAACACGTACCGATACGATACCTGAGTTAGTTCTAAGCTGACCTGCGGAAATGTTGGCAGAGTAACTATTAATTGCCTGTGTGACATCGGCAATAGTTAAGCCGTACTTCCTAAGCGTATCAGGTTTAATTTCGATGGCAATTTCATCGTCCGGCGTATTGGCTTCAACCAAAGAGATAGAGCCAAGTTGTAGAAGCTCATCTTCCACCTCTTTTGCCAGTACTTTGAGTTCTGATAAAGGCAAGTCACCGACAATAGGCATTTCGATAACTTGCTGCTGGAACTCTACTTGGGAAACATTAACCGGCTCCATGCCTGCAGGGAAGGTGGCAATACTGTCAACGCGAAGCTTCACCTTATCAAGTACATCTGTTAATTCAGCTTTGGTATCAATTTCCAGTGTAACTGCACCGCCACCGCGAAATGCACGTGAAACCGTACGCTTAATCTCAGTAATGTCTTTTACCGCTTCCTCAACTTTAATGAAAATACTCTCTTCAATCTCTTGAGGTGAAGCTCCAGGGTAGTTGGCTTCAACGGTGATGTAGTTTATTTCGATGTTTGGAAACATCTGACGCTGAATAGTGAAATAGCTCGCTATCCCCATGATGATGATAAAAATCATCAGTAGGTTGGCGGCCACCGAGTTTCTGGCGAACCAAGAAATAATGCCGGTTTGTGTATCGTTGTGGTTTTCCATGACAGCTCCTTAGTTCGCTTTTGCTGTCACAATTTCGGTCGTGGTCTCAATGACCTTAACAGGCATACCGTTTTGAGGATATTCGGGCAAACTCATCACGACTTTTTTGGCATTGAAATCGCCTTGAATAAGGAAGTCGCCATTTTCTTCGCGAACAACTTTAACCTTTTGCGATTTTAATCTGTCTTCGTCATCTAACGTCCATAACAATCTATTGGTTACCAACTCTTGAGGTACGCGGTACACATCGCTAAGGGTTTTTCCTTCAAATGCGATTGTGCTATATGAACCAAACTTCACGATAGGCTTCGACGAATTGATGGCGTAAGGATCTTCAATACGGGCAACGAAATAGCTCATACGCGTGGTGTTATCTACCACACCCGTATCACGGTGAATGGTACCTTTTACAGTAGCGCCCTGCACATCATCTACTTCGATGGCGATTTCACTACCAATGGTGTTGTCTGCTAGAAAAACACGGTCAAAGCCGGCTACAGGGAAGGTTACTTCAGCGTATTCGATGTTGTTAATGACAGCGACTGGCGTGCCTTGAGTTACATAGTCACCAGTGCTGATATCTCTAGATACTATAAGTGCATCGTATGGTGCTTTTACCTTACAGTTGTCTAAGTCACGCTTTGCGATTTTAAGCTGCGCTTCAGCTGATTTTACGCCAGCTTGCGCACTCATCACTTGAGGTTTGCGAAGGTAAAGGTCAGTAACCCGTGCGTTAGGCATCGTTTTCGCTTCTTTGGCAGCGACATCAGCTTGGGCTTGCTCTTGGATAAGCTGTGCTTGCGCGCTAGCGAGGTTAGCTTCAGCCAGCAACAATGCCGCTTCATATGCGTCAGCTTCTATTTCAAATAAGGTTTCGCCACGTCGAACCAGACCGCCGCTCACAAACTTAGGGTTCCAGCGCTCAACTTCTCCCGATACCTGAGCTGCAAGGTTTGTGGTTTCAAGGGGCGTTATTTCGCCATACGAGGTAAGTTGAACGCGCACGTCTTCTGGCGATAAAGCTTCAATAGTCACCGTTGGGCGGGTATCAACTTCTTCTGTAATAGTATTATCAGAGGCAGAGGCTTCGATTCCTTTCATACCTAAGTAGCCTACTAATAAAACACCAATAGGCAGTGCAACTTTCATCCATTTCATGGCTAAATCTACTTTTATAGCGAATACTTTACATAGTGTAGCGCTAAAGTGTTTCAGGAATACAGCGCAAATGTAACTAAACATGAGTCAATTTTGTGTAAAGTCAGTTATCCGTACTGATTTAAACAGGGAAATTGGTTTAGTTTTCCGAAAAAGAGGGGGAGCTCAACGACGAAAATCCACACACGCAATCTCGACCATTATCTTTGGCATAGTAAAGTGCTTGGTCTGCTCGACGAACAGCGCAGGAAATATCTATGTCGGGATTCACTTCGCTCACCCCGAAACTACTCGTTACATGGATCTCGCTACCGTTAATATTAAGCGGTGCGTTGTTCAAAATATCTCGAATATTTTCCAAAGCATTTACAGCACCCGCTTCATCAGTGTCGGTAAAGATGAACATGAATTCTTCGCCACCCCACCGTGCGAGAATATCTTGTCCTCGCAGACGAGAACTAAACACTTTTGAAATCTGACGAAGGACCTCGTCACCTTGTTCATGGCCTAAGGTGTCATTAATACTTTTAAAGCGGTCAATATCTGCAATGGCGACCGAAAATTTACGTTTGCTTCTCAGCATTCTTGCGTATTCGCGCTCTAGACTCTGCTGCGCACCTCGCCGGTTTAACAACTGAGTTAAGTGGTCATGCTTGGCCTGGCGCTCAAACTGCTCACTTAAATAAAGTGCGGTGTCGTAACTCTTTTGTCTACTGTACTCATAAAACGCCGACAGAAATGAAACGGTTAAAAAAGAATACAGTAAACGAGTTTTAAACGCGTAGGTGTAGTTCGCTACAAATGAAGCGTCATTGAAGCCGAACAGCACGATGGCGCTAACTAGCGTGTAAGCAATAAGTGCGATGAGGCCTCTGACAAAGCCTGCAAAAAACATAGTGACTGGCGGCACCAAGTAAATCCAAAGGGGACCGGTATTGTCTTTACCACCGGTAATCAGTAGCAGGAGAGTCAGTACCATTAAACAGATAATGAGAAGTGTTATAGACCATGTACGAGCTTTGGCTGACGCAAACCGAACTTGTAAGCGCTGTGAAATAGCAAATACTACACTGGCAGTATAGAGCGTAGTTGAAAGAGAATATTCACCGTCAATAAAAGCCCTGGAGCCAAGCAAGAACGTGATAGACATACCCACTGCCGCAAAAAGGTTCACCACCATAATGCGTCTGTTGGTTTCATCTTTGTAGTGACGGCTTACGCCACTAAATACGTATTGCTTGAGAGAGCCGAACATGATTAAGCAGATTTTGTCACAGTTTTTCTAATATCTTCTGCGAGTTGTTGGATAGTATTTCTCATTGCTTTGATACTTGGAGAAAATCCATCATCTTCCAGGGGCGTTTTGAATAAAAATGGGTAGCTTTGCGTTTGGCCTTTCACGTGAGTAATCACATATTGTCCAGATAGAATAACTTCCCCTTCATAGGTGCTGACAAAATCATTGAGGTGCAACGCCATATGAATGGCTTCTTCACTTGCGTAGTGATCGGGGCGAAGCAATGACACTTGCTTTGATGCTAACGCGCTGGTTAGCGCCTTAGTAAGCCCTTCGTCTACAGGTTCGGCCCATAAGTGACTGGTTGAGATATGCAAGTTGGTGTCACTGGTTTGGTACACAAGCCCACGGTGTTTGAGATATTCCGGTAGGGTTATCTTATCTATTACAACAGCCGTTGATGCTTTGCTTACGGTATATGCACTGTCACCCGTGGTGTGAAGTAAGTAGTATGTCAGCGAACGAGGCGCGCTACTACACGCCGATAATACGCAGGTGAAAAGCGCAAATACACCGATAAACAGTGCTTTACCTGTAGGTTGAGATGGGAAAACCTTAAACTGCTGTATCATTCTATTTATTCCTTCCATCCTTGTTTTTGGATGTTTCGCTATGGCAATACTGTCAATTGACATTCACTGTAGCGTATTACTTTCTTAATATCGGCTAATTATCAAGGATAAAGAGCATTCATTTTTTACGCCATTGTTGCTCGAAAATTAACCGCGTATTTGTTTGACTCTACTGCGCTAATTCTTCGCTTTAGGTTGAATGTCCGCTTCATCATCCTTTGAAAATATTAAACTATTCGGAGACTGGTTTAGCTTTAACAATAAAGGCTGAATGTTGCGCATGGTTTCTTGCAGCGCATCAACGGTCTCTTTTATCTCAGACTGGTTAAAACCACCCTCGCTGTAATTTTTAAGCAGGCCATCAAGGCTAACAAGAACCTGATTAAGATTACTATTTAATGCTTTCGCATCAATATCAGCGATAAGTACATCAAAGTCGCTGCTCGCCGTTTCCACAGACTCAGCAGCTAAACGCATGTCTTCAACGGCTAACTGCACATTTTCCACCATTTCCTTAAGCGGAAGCTGATTGATTTTGTCTAAAATTGCGTCGGCCTTTTGCGTCAATTGCGTGAACTCGTTACTAACAGTAGGAATTACTTCGTAGCCGTTAATCACTTCAATGCCGCCGTTACTGTCGGCATCAGGTACATGCTGTAAATCTACATACAAACCACTTGTTAATACATTACCCATGCGTAGCGATGCGCGAAGATCTCTTTCTAGCCAGTTTCGAATGGTTTGCTTTATTGCACTAAGGCCTTCTTTGGTATCAGGCTGCCTTGCTTTACCGGGGTAAATATTAATAAGCACGGGGATGGGATAATCTCGCTCCAAAATGTTGCCATCTAAAGCAGGGAAGGAGTTGATAGCAGTTACGTTGCCAATTTCAATACCACGGTATTCAACCGGTGCGCCAACGGTTAGACCTCGCACACTTTCATCGATAAGTAGCAAGTATTCAGCGGCGACTTTATAACGTGCATCTGAGGCGGATGTGCTATCCCCATAAATTGTGAAAAAGGCGTTATCTAGCACTTGTTCACCTTTTGGCACGCCGTCAGGGATCCCAAAGGTAATACCGTTTGCTAATAAGGTTTCCAAGCTGCCTGTTTCAATGCTTACACCGTTCGATTCAAGCAACAATTTAACACCGCTGACATCCCAGAAACGTGTCGTGTTGGTTATGAGTTTATGGTAAGGCGCTTCAATAAATGCGTCGTAATACACCACACGTTCTTCAATATTAAAGGTAGCGTCTTCAAACTCGCCAACTTTAAACCCTTTATAAATAACGGGATCGCCAGGTTTGTAGGCAAATTCGTCGTCACTTTTTAACATAACATGAAGCCCTGGAGTGCCAGGAGGCGTAACCGGTGGGCGTTCAAGTGCCGTAAAATGGAGTTGCTCTTTGCCTTTATCATGGGCCGACATAGCAATATAACTGCCAGATAAAAGCGTGTTGAGCCCTGATACTTCGGAAAAACTTATGCGGGGAGCGACGACCCAAAATTTTGCATTTTCATTAAGAAGGTGAGCGGCGCTTGCGTCAATTCTGGCCGTGACAAGGACACCATCTAAATCAGGCTTGAGCGTTATTTTCTTTACTTGTCCAATATCCAAGTCACGCACTTTTATAGGAGTTTTGTTTACTTCGATACCGGTAGCCGAGTGTAACTCTATCGTTATTAAAGGGCCCTGGTTTTTCCACTGGTAATAAACCATCCAGCCACCGATAACAATAACAAGGATGGGAATAATCCAAATACGAGAAATGGATGAGGTCGGCTTGACCTTTGCTTCATTAATGTTCGGATCGTCTGTGGTCATGGTAATTGCTTCCACTGCTGCCAAATTAGCCTCGAGTCAAACGTCATCGCGGCTATCATCGTTACAAATACAACGGCACAAAAGGCAAGTGCCGCTTGGCCCGGATAAATAGACATGGTGTTCCCCATTTGAATAAGAGACACCAGCACTGCTACAACAAAAACGTCTATCATCGACCAGCGCCCAATCGCTTCGGTGATGCGGTAATAACGTATACGTAATTGTTTTGAAGTGGTTTTCTCACGTTGTACAGAAAAATTAAGCCAAGCAAGAATGATTATTTTCGCCACGGGTACTACCACACTGGCAATTAAAATAATTAATGCAACAGGATACGACCCCGATTCCCACAACGAAATCACCCCCCCAATAATGGTATTTGGTGTTTCTTGGCCAAAAAATTCAGTATACATAATTGGCAGTACATTAGCAGGAATATACAAAATACAAGCGGTTAATAACAGCGCCCAGGTTCGCTGAATACTAGCCTTCGCTTGGTTCTCACAGAGTGGCTTAGGTTGCGGAGGTTGCCCGCGTGACATCCACATAGCGTAACGTGTGGTATCGAATTGGGATATGCAAAGTGCAGTAAATGCCGAGAAGCCAACAAAGGCGTAAAACGACAGGCCGATAGAAACATCGGCCAGCTCGGTAATTTTGATAAGACTAACTAAGGTACCTACAAGAAAAATTTCAGCCATGCTCCAAGGCAAAAGCGCTTTGACAAGTTTGTAGAGCCGAGGCAAATAAAAAGGGCGACGGTTTTGTAATTGGGCTAAAGATAAAAGCAACAGACCTGCTAATACCATACCGGGTAGCAGTAATGTGGCTAAACTGGTTATTATCGCTAACGACAAGTAGTCGTGTTCAATCAGTACGGTTATTCCAGTGGGAAGGTCGATACTGTGCTTTTGCCCGCTCGCTTTGAATGTCAGGAAATTAAAAGGTAGTGAGAGCAATAAAAAGATCAAAGCACTGAAAGCATAAGCGAGTAACTTTTCACTTGCCCCATTGCGATGAGATATAAGCGTGTGGTTGCATACCGGACATACGGCCCGTTGCCTGTGTGCCAGAACGGGGATGTTTACCTGAGTATGGCATTGCTCACAAACTATCGATAACGTATTTGATTCAGCCATAAGCTTTTGCACGACACTTTTTGTATGCTCGTTGTAAGATAAATAGTAGCCTAGAGGTATAACCCGTTGATTTTTAGCATCAACAGCATAGCTTATTGCGAGCATGTCGGGAAGTATAGCTAGCCTTATTTAAAAGTATAACAACAATAATTGACGACTAAGTGATGGAAACAGCAAACGAAATTCGCAGCGTGTATGGAAAAGTAAAGAAGCAGTTAAACCGTTTACTTCTAAAAAGGCGTATTGGCTTTTTACGTTTTTGGGTAAGTATTACCTTCGCTCAGCGTTGTTATTTCTTGGCAACGGGGATGCTTTTACTGCAACTGTTTTTCAGTATCGAAAGCCGGCTTTTTGAGGTCATTATGTTTGGGTTTGCGCTCGCTGGCATCGTGAGCGAGACCTGGCCTAAATTTATGAGCCTTTGGAACAGCTTACCGGGAAAAGCGATTATTTTATTTGTGTACGCCGTTATCGCAAACTTCGCATTAGCGTCCGCTAGTGGGCTAGTAAATAGCATAACCGGCGTTTCCGCAGGCGCGCTGCCCTACAGTCACAATTTCGCGCTCATACTTATGGTGCCAAGCTGGTTCTTTGTCACCACCTTAATGGCACTTGTTGGCGGGATGTTAGTTATCTTTGTTTATGTGTTTTTCCTATTATTATTAAAGCCCTTTGGTGTACAAAGGCTATGGCATCAACCAGGCTATCGTTATGTGTTATCCACCGCTGTTGCAAGGTTTGTGTGGACCCTTGGTGTCGCCCTGCAGCTAGGCGTTTTGGCAGGGCAGGTGGGACTACTATCTGAATTCAGTAATGAAAGCGCTAATGCGTTGATAACAATAGAAAATGAGATTGAAGCCCAGCCTGAAAATGGCGAGGGCAAACCAATCGATGAGCAAGAAGATGAGACTTCTGAGTTGGAAGAAGATTTAACCGCGCTTCTCACCGATGCAAAACAAAAAAGTATTCGTTATAAAAAAACACAGCGCCAGGCACTAGCTAGTTTTATTTATGAGTTTGAAGCAGACTCTCGCTCCCGCTGTGCTCATCCTGAGGGGACGCGCGTTATTGAGCTTAACGACTACGAAATTTTGCAAATCGAGCCAACGCAGGAAGATGACATTGGCTATGCTTACACTGTAGTACCATGTCGCTCAGCTGCCATTGGTATTTCAGTAAATCCATAAATTAGCGCAAAGATACAAGGGTTTAAAAAATAAAAAGCCCGCATGCAGCAGCGGGCTTTAAAAATATAGTAAACAACTGCTTAGAAGCTAGCGTTGCCTGGTGTACGTGGGAATGGGATCACGTCACGTACGTTTTGCATGCCGGTTACGTATGCCACAAGACGCTCGAAACCAAGACCGAAACCTGAGTGAGGTACGGTGCCGTAGCGGCGAAGGTCGCGGTACCACGCGTAGTCTTCTTTCGATAGGCCCATTTCGTCAAGGCGTGCATCGAAAACGTCTAGTCGTTCTTCACGCTGTGAACCACCGATGATTTCACCGATGCCTGGCGCAAGTACATCCATTGCTGCAACAGTCTTACCGTCATCGTTAATGCGCATGTAGAACGCTTTAATATCTTTCGGGTAGTTCTGCATGATAATTGGCGCACCAACGTGCTCTTCTGCAAGATAGCGCTCATGTTCAGAAGATAAATCGATACCCCACTCAACAGGGAATTCGAATTCTTTGCCGCAGTTTTGCAGAATTTCGATAGCGTCTGTGTAGTC
This sequence comes from Alteromonas alvinellae, assembly GCF_902705805.1. Taxonomy (NCBI): domain Bacteria; kingdom Pseudomonadati; phylum Pseudomonadota; class Gammaproteobacteria; order Alteromonadales; family Alteromonadaceae; genus Alteromonas; species Alteromonas alvinellae. The sequence continues at coordinate 26,085 of NZ_CACSIH010000066.1, forward strand.
CATGCGAACAAAGTCAGAGCTTACTAACTTTTCTAAACGCTCAATGGCGTCTTTCTTAATACGCTGAGCAAAGAACGCCATGTCATCAGGCAGTTCTTCAAGCACGGCCTTACATACATATTTCAGCATGTCTTCAGCAAGCTGTGCAACATCTTTCAATTCAGCAAACGCCACTTCAGGCTCAATCATCCAAAACTCGGCAAGGTGGCGAGATGTGTTTGAGTTTTCTGCACGGAACGTAGGCCCGAAGGTGTACACCTTCGACATAGCTGTACAGTAAGTTTCAACGTTAAGCTGACCTGATACCGTAAGGTAGGTTTCTTTGCCGAAGAAATCTTCTGAGTAGTCAACATTGCCTTTGTCGTCGCGTGGAAGATTCATCATATCAAGCGTTGATACGCGGAACATTTCACCTGCACCTTCTGTATCGCTAGCCGTTAGAATTGGCGTAGAGATCCAGAAGTAGCCTTTCTCGTGGAAAAAGCGGTGAATAGCCTGCGATAAACAGTTGCGAACGCGGGTTACCGCGCCGATAACGTTCGTGCGTGGGCGAAGGTGCGCATATTCGCGAAGGTACTCAATGCTGTGGCGTTTAGCGGCCATTGGGTAGGTATCAGGGTTTTCTACCCAACCTAAAATTTCAACGTCAGTTGCGTCAATTTCAACGGCTTGGCCTTGGCCCTGAGACTCTTTCACTGTTCCGGTAACCGATAATGAGCAGCCTGCTGTTAAGCGCTGGATATCGGCATAATTTGACAGAGAATTTAGCGCAATAACTTGTACAGGATCGAAGCAACTACCGTCGTGTAGTGCAATAAATGATAACCCCGCTTTAGAGTCGCGGCGTGTTCTTACCCAACCCTTTACGGTTACCGATTCGCCAACGGCGTACTTACCTTTAAGTACGTCAACTACGGGCGCATGCGTCATGTTAATTTCTCCGTCTTACTAATTTTATGTTGTTGCTTACTATTGAGTCATTTTCAACAACACAGTGCATTAAACTGTGGATGTAAAAATGCACTAAAATTTGCTTTATAGTCAATGTTTTTGGATTGCCATGCCGATAACTTACTAGAATCTGTATTAGCTTTTCGCTTTTCAAATAGGCATTTCGCAATTCGCTTGGTGCCAAATATAAGCAAAATACAGATCGAAACATGACTTGGTGATGTAAAAATAACCAATGAAATACAATCCAATAGCACGCTAGTATACCCAACATAAAGCGGGATGCCAGAGAACAGAGTGACAAATGGGAAATAAAAATGATTCGAACACGCCAGTGTCTCAGCAAGCACAAGAACCGAGTGCTACGCAAAGTGACGCTGACCGTTCTAACGATGCCGAAAATGAGAGAAGTTCTATGACTTACGAGCAACTTGCAGAGCGACGTTCAACGCCCCGTTCTAAAACGCCTTTTTATAAGGTGATGCTTGGGTTAAACATTGTTGGCTGGGTTGGCATGGTTGTCGTACTCATACTGTTTCACTATGCGCGCCCTGACTTTATCAGTGGCGTGCAGCAGTACTGGGGAATAAAAGGCGATACCAGTTGGTCTGAAAGTCATTTGTCGGCCATGACCATCATGCTGCAGGTATGTTTGATCGTGAGTTTGGTTAGCATAATTATGCGTGCCAGAAGAAATCGTCGTCAAAGCGATAGCTTTGGCATAAACCTATTCATTCTATTTGCTATTGCGGCGATAAGCCTAATCACACTGGCTACCACACTGGGCCTGTAAATAGAGAAAGCGCTCTACTTGCGGTGCACGTCAAAAACATAACTCAAGGGCAAAATGACAAAGCTTTGTGAGTAGCGCTTTCGACAAGCGGTGTTTATGTCACTTGACGGGTTTGCTATGAGCTTCCCATCAAGTGAGCGATGCATAATAAGCGTTATTATTTACAAGGCTTGCGGCAATAACTTAAATAAAAGCAGCTTGGATAAGCCAGTACGTATAGGCCGCGTAGGCCAGCACAAATGCTCCGCCTTCCAGACGGTTTAAACGTCCTTGACGCTTAATGCCAATACAGAAAATGAATAGGGCAATGGTTGATGCGAACATCACCATAACGTCGCGGTATAAAAACTCAGAACCTACAGTCATTGGCTGAATGGTGCCTGCAATGCCCACTACTGCCAAAGTGTTGAACATGTTAGATCCGATCACGTTACCAATGGCTAAATCGTGTTCGCCTTTCTTCACCGCCATTAGCGATGACGCAAGTTCTGGTAACGATGTACCAATTGCGATAACCGTCAACCCGATAATAGTATCGCTAACACCAAAGAAGGTGGCGACTTCTACCGCGCCCCATACCAGCATACGCGAGCTTGCAACTAGCAATAAAAGCCCTGCAATCAACCACATTACGTGGGTTTTTACTGTACCTTCGTTGCTATTAATCTCTTCATCGTATTCGTCGGCAAGGGCGTCTTTGTCGCCTTTCATGCCGTGATAAATACTCCAAGAAAGCAGAAGCACAAACAGTCCTAACAAAGAGAATGCGTCGTCTTTCGAGATATTTAAGTCCCACACCTGCCATGCGGCAAAGAAGGTGATGCCAAGTAAAACAGGCAGTTCTTTCTTAATGATTTCTGATTTAACCGCAATAGGACTAATGATTGCGGTAAGGCCAAGGATTAACAGAATATTGGCGATATTAGAGCCGTAAGCGTTACCGAGCGCTATTCCGGAGTTGCCCTGGATTGCAGCAAATATGGAAACAATAATCTCGGGGGCCGATGTACCAAACCCAATAATGAGCATACCGATGAGCAAGGGGGAAACGCCGAAATGATTGGCTACCGATGCGGCACCACCTACAAACTTCCCTGCGCTCCAAAGCAAAACCGGTAATCCGATTAAAATAGCCAAGCTGGCTAATAACATACGTACTCCTTAAACCATTCGTATCTTGTTTGCTTACTTCAATGTATAGGCAAACTCAATAAACAAAAGTCGTTTCAATCTATTCAAATGCACATTAGTTTTCGTTGTCTTAACGATGAAAAAAAGCCGTGCTGATAATGCTATGCAAATGATGAGTAAAGCGTAAACTCAGCGCTACTTTAATCGTGTTTGTAAATTGAACAAACACGCCCTTAATTGTAACTGACAACACACTATTTAGAAGCGAATTACATGCACAATACACTGATTGTTACTGATGATGTTACTCCTTTTTGTAACACAGCTTTAACCGTGCTGACTTTTCAAGATTATCTTGCTGAGTTTCCAAAGTTGAACGAGCCCAAAACACGCGTTATCAATATTTGTGATACCACGCGTTACTTAAGCGAAGGGTACTATTGTTCACTTTTGGCTCAGGCACGTAATCACTCTGTATTGCCTTCTGTAAATACCATTAACGATTTACGCATGGCGGAAGAGAAAAGTATCGATCGCATCGTCTTCTCTTTGTCGGTATCTCAAGACAATACGGAAATTACTGATGAGCCTATATTAGTACTTTTCGGCGAAGTGAAAGATCAGCGCTTTAAGCGTTTGGCGCGCCAAGCGTTTGAAAAATACCCGTACCCTGTTTTGGTGTTAAGCCCAACGGTTACCGATACAAAAGTGTCGCCTAAAGCCACGGGTAAAGTACAAATTGAAGGCTTTGCAAGCGTACAGGCAAAAGCGTTTAAAGACTTAAACACCAAACAACAAGCGCGTTTCATTGAGCAATTAGAAGCACATACCAAAATACAGTGGAAAGCCCGTAAAACAAGCAAGCGCACGCGCTGGGATATGGCCATTTTGGTTAACCCAGAAGAGAGCACGCCGCCTAGTGACGAACGCGCCATTAAAAACTTTGTGAAAGCAGCTGAAAAAGTGGGCTTTCGCGCAGATGTGGTGAGTCGCCTGTCGCAAGAAGAATTGGGGCATTATGATGCATTGTTCATTCGTGAAACGACAGCAATTGACCACCATACTTATCGCTTAGCCCGTGCCGCCGAGCGAGAGGGGATTGTGGTGATGGACGACACACAGTCAATTCTGCGCTGCTGTAACAAAGTGTACCTGCAGGACGCGTTTGCTTATCAGAAAGTGCCAGCGCCAAAAGCGACCTTCGTATCGAGCGCTACCGATGAAGTATGCGAAAAGCTCATTGCTGACTTTGGTTTGCCGTTGGTGTTAAAGCTGCCAGAAAGCTCGTTTTCTCGCGGTGTGCACAAAGCTGAAAATAAAGAGGCGTTAAAAACGCGCCTAGAACAAATGCTAGCTGAATCGGCGCTTGTTTTGGTTCAGGAATATATATTCACTGAATTCGACTGGCGAATTGGTGTGCTAGGTGGCAAACCTATTTACGCATGTCAGTACTTTATGGTGCGTAACCATTGGCAGATTTACAACCACCAGGGCGATCGATTCTCTTCGGGTGGGTTTGCCACAATGCCAACGTTTGAAGTACCTAAGCCGGTGTTACAAGCTGCTATCAAGGCCGCTAAAGCGGTGGGTGATGGCTTGTACGGTGTAGATATCAAGCAAACCGGCAACGCGGTTTATGTTATTGAAGTGAACGACAACCCTAGTATTGACTCGGGTGTGGAAGATAAGTATTTAGGCAAAGAACTGTATGAACTTATTATGCAGGAATTTGCTGACAGGTTGGAGCAAAGAGGGCGATGAACACATCGGCTGAGCGGGTGATTGAAGTGAATAATGCAAGTCCACAGGAAAGCACAAATGGTGCATATGGCCTGGCTGAAGGTGCGTCGAATACTATTTCGACAAAAAGTGCCCGCGCGCCCTCTACACAGTCGAATGTAGTGCTGCGTGTTGCGACATTACACGACCTTGCTTCGCTTCAGCATATCGAGCAAACCTGCTTTACCACCGATAGGCTAAGTAAAAGCCGCTTCAAATTTTATATTGATGCAAAGCACGCAGAGCTTATTGTGGCCGAGCGTGAGCCGTCGACTTCAAGTTCTAACCTCGACAAAAATAAGCCGAGTATAAATAGCATTGTTGGCTATGGACTGTTGTTGCTACGTCGCGGTACGCAGCTCACTCGACTGTATTCTATTGCGGTATTGCCAGAAGCGCGTGGGCTTGGCGTTGCTGAAAAGCTTATAAACAGCTTGGGGGAGCGGGCGCTTTTGCGGGGAAAGCGATTTATGCGCCTAGAAGTGGCAGTAGGTAATGCTGGCGCCATTGCTTTATATAAAAAGTTAGGATTTAGTCAATTTGGTATGTATACCGATTATTACGACGATCACACTGACGCATTGCGTATGCAAAAAGTGTTGGTGCCAAGTAAGTCAGTTAAGCCAGAGATTTATCCGTGGTACCAGCAAACAACTGATTTCACCTGCGGCCCTTCGGCACTGATGATGGCATTGTGTGCATTGAACAATCGCTATGAAATGACGCAGGAAAAAGAATTATCGTTGTGGCGTACTGCCACCACGATATTTATGATGTCGGGCCATGGTGGTTGTCACCCTGTAGGGTTAGCCCTTGCTGCGGTAAACGAAGGCTATGCAGCAAAAGTGATAATCAATCAGGATGTCCCGCTTTTCGTTGATGGTGTTAGAGGTACTAACAAGAAAGCCATAGTCGAAAATGTTGAATCGCAGTTTATTGAAGAGGCACGTAGAAAGGGGATTTCTGTTGAAATCTCTGACTGGCGAATTGATGTTATTGATCAAACGCTTAAAGCTGGTGGGGCAGTATTATGCTTAATCAGCACATACGCATTCGATAAGAAAAAAGTACCCCATTGGGTAGCGGTGACTAGCTGCGATCCTCACTGCTACTATCTGCACGATCCTGACGCGAGTGAGGGGCAGCCTGTTGAGTATCAACACATTCCGGTCGCCCGCGAAGACTTTCTACGACTTGCCAGCTATGGCACGCGTAAAGTAAGAACATTAGTACTCCTTAAAAAGAAAAAGTAACACAAATTTTGGCTTAGGCCTTAGGCACGACGAATGCTTGAGGCCTTAATGACGGACTTGTGTAACGTTAACCTTTTTATTTAAAGTTTTAAGCTGCTTCACCAGTTGAGAAAGCTCTTTTACCGAACCTTTATATTCGATGTGCTTATTCATTTCCTGGCCTTTCACAGCAGTTCTATAAAGCGCCTCACTTTCAAAACACGCTGTTTGCTCATCTAGCGTATTCCACTCCGCTTTTAGGTCGCTTGGAATACAGTGGCGTTTTGCAATAATTTTGTCTTTTATTTGCAACACTTTCCCGATTAATAATTGTGCATCTGTTGGCATATAAATATCTCCTGTATAACTCTTTGTGTTTAAGCTGCTGTTTATCAAGCGTTTATCTTTTATTCTTGATAGTTGTTTCTTAAAGCCAGCAATCCTTCAACACAACTCTCACAATTAGTGTTGCATCAAGAATGCCAACTCTTATGAAGCAACTTCCTGATGCTCGTACAAGGGGAATTTGATGTTAAAGACGCTGCTAGAGCGAGGAACTATAGGGGCGGTTTAGGCGAGTGCCCGCTCATTGAAATGCGAGAGAGATATGCGCTAAAGCAGGCACAGTTTCATATTTCTACAGGGGGACTCTGATAGGGGGATCCTTACAGGAGCTATCAAGTCAGGCGCTTTGTGGGCACTACCTGTAAGAGTAACGCTTCGGCCTGTCTTTTAATTTCTTAACCTGACAGTAGCAGAAATGCGGTGTCCAAATTAACAGGTTAAGTAATATAGCGGTAACTAAACTAAATACTATTGAGGAAGGTGTTAGCGGCACAGACGGACTGAAATTATCGAGCACGCGTTTAAGCGTTTCATATTGAGAAGGTGAGGCCATAAACACGAGCTTTTCAAAATAATGGCCGTGTTCTAGCTTTCTCATACCTTGTTCTAAAGTAGTGATCTGCGCAAAGCGAGCAGCTTTCATGGACGCGTTTTCGCGCACAACGGGTTCGCTGTTTTTCTGTAAGCTATCAAGCATGGCTTCAACAGAAGAGAAGCCATGCTGTTTTGCCAATACTGAAGAACTAGAAACTTCATCACGCAAGGCGTCGTAATAACCATTAAGGTATTGGCGATAGTGATCCGCCAAAATGGGGACTTGTAGTGTGATGATAAACAAAACTGCAAATACAACTTTATCTAAAACACGCACTATCATTTAAAACTCGCTATAAAGACTCACTATTAAGTACCCGTTTAATATTCGATATATGCACGTTGCATAAAGAGGTTTTCACTTTCAATAAACAGGCGATTCGATGTTAAATCTCTTGTATGGACAAAAAGTAAGTAAATAGCCTAACAACCTCTCTTGTTATTTCAAGGCTGTGTAAATGGCGTGGGTCAACCTACTTAATTGCTCGGAAGATATGATGTACGGAGGCATAATGTATACCAACTTCCCAAATGGACGTATCCACACGCCTTGTTTCACAAAATGGCGTTGAATTTCGGCTACGTTGACTGGATTTGCCGTCTCGACTACCCCTATAGCACCTAACACCCTTACGTCGGTAACTCGCGGTAAGTCTGCACATTTTGCCAATTCGCTTTGTAATTGTTTCTCAATGGCAGGAACTTGTTGCTGCCAATGGTTTTGGTTGATGAGCGATAGACTAGCATTGGCCACCGCACAAGCTAACGGGTTTCCCATGTAGGTTGGACCGTGCATAAAAACGCCCGGCTCACCTTGGCAAACTCCTAATGCCACATCTTCGGTACACAAGGTCGCGGCAAGGGTCATATAACCACCGGTAATCGCTTTACCCAAACACATAATGTCAGGCGAAATGCCTGCATGCTCGCAAGAAAAGAGTTTGCCTGTACGGCCAAAGCCAGTAGCAATTTCATCGCAAATTAGAAGTACGTCGTAGGTATCGCAAAGTTGGCGGCAGCGCTTTAAGTATTCGGGGTGATAAATACGCATGCCTCCCGCGCCTTGAACAACAGGTTCTAGGATAAGGGCTGCCATGGTGTGGTGATGCTTTTCAAAAATCTCTTCAAGTGGAAGAATGTCATCTTCGCTAAACGTTTGCCCAAAGCGAGTTTGAGGGGCGGGCGCAAAAATCTGCTTGCTCAGTACACCCTCAAATAAACTATGCATACCGTTAATGGGATCGCACACGCTCATTGCAGCGAACGTGTCGCCGTGGTAGCCATTGCGCGGCGCGACAATGCGCGACTTCTCTGTGCGCCCTTGGCATGCCCAATACTGAATCGCCATCTTTATCGCAACTTCAACAGACACTGAGCCAGAGTCTGCTAAAAATACACGCTCTAAACCTGCCGGCACCATGTTAAGTAACGATTTACACAAATCTACCGCCGGCTGGTGGGTAATACCGCCAAACATAACGTGAGAAAATGCGTCAATTTGGTTGTGCGCAGCATCGTTGAGTACAGGATGGTTGTAGCCGTGAATTGCAGCCCACCAGCTAGACATGCCGTCTACTAATACTTCACCGGTGGCCAAGGTAAGCTCAGCGCCTTTTGCACCAACTACTTCATAGCAGGGAAGGGGATTAACCGCCGAGGTATAGGGATGCCAAATGTGTTGTTTATCAAATTCTATATTGTTCACAAATTAACCATTGGTAAAGGTTTGAAATTGGTCAGAGTTGACAACTCGATATTGGGGCATAGACTAAGCCTGCAATAATAATTAGTAAAGGACAGTCAATGACGCTGGCTAGTGCGCATTCTGCGCAAACGACAACTATTCGAAACGATTGGACCAAAGCCGAAGTCGAAGCTTTGTTTGCCATGCCATTTAACGATTTACTGTTTAATGCCCAAGTAGTGCATAGACAGCATTTTAATCCGAATGAAGTGCAGGTCAGCACGCTTTTGTCGATTAAAACCGGTGCTTGCCCTGAAGACTGTAAGTACTGCCCGCAAAGTGCCCGCTATGATACGGGCCTTGAGAAAGAGCGCCTGCTAGAAATCGAAAAGGTCATCCAGCGTGCGAAAGAAGCAAAGCAAGTAGGCTCAACCCGTTTTTGTATGGGGGCTGCTTGGCGAAACCCGCGCGACAGAGACATGCCTTACATTTTAAAAATGGTTGAAGAGGTGAAAAGCTTAGGCTTAGAAACCTGCATGACGCTGGGTATGTTAACCCGCGATCAAGCTGTGGCCTTAAAGCAAGCGGGCCTTGATTATTATAATCACAACCTTGATACCTCTCCGGAATACTACGGCGATATTATCACGACCCGTACTTACCAGGACCGATTGAATACGTTAGAGAACGTGCGTGCTGCAGGTATGAACGTTTGCTCTGGGGGAATTGTTGGCATGGGAGAAACGGTGAGCGATCGCGCTAGTATGTTAGTGCAATTAGCAAACCTTCCTGAGCAGCCTCAAAGTGTACCTATTAATATGTTGGTTAAAGTAAAAGGTACGCCACTCGATAGTGTAGAAGACTTGGACTACTTTGAGTTTATTCGCACTATTGCCGTTGCCCGTATTATGATGCCTAAGTCACATGTGCGCTTGTCGGCAGGCCGCGAAGCAATGAACGAACAAATGCAGGCGCTTTGCTTTATGGCAGGTGCGAATTCCATTTTCTATGGCTGCAAGCTGTTAACCACGTCAAATCCAGATACCCATGAAGATGTAATGCTGTTCAAAAAGCTTGGTATTAATACTGAGCGTACAAGGGATTACTCAGACGAAGCACATCAACAAGTGTTAGAAGAAGAAATTGCCCAGCAACAAGAACAAGCCGACGACAGTAACGACTTGTTTATTGATGCAACCAAGCCTAAGGTAGCGCCAAAGAAACAGCATTTAACGGAGGCGTAATGGCCTTTCACTGGTTAGAAGATTCGCTGAGCGCGCGGGCCGAGCAAGGCTTGCTGCGCCAGCGCCACTGCCAACAATACGAAAAAGACAACATTATTTGTATTAACGGTGAGCACTATCTTAACTTTTCAAGCAATGACTACTTAGGCATGCGCCAGCATGAGGGTGTATTGCAAAGTTGGGTTGAGGGGTTAGCGCAATTTGGTGGTGGCAGTGGTGCATCGCCATTGGTAACTGGGCACACACAGGCTCATTTGGCGCTAGAAGCCTACATTGCCGATGGGTTAAACCGAGAAGCTGCGCTGTTGTTCAACTCTGGCTTTGCCGCCAATCAGGCACTGTGCATGGCACTTTTTCCTCACATGTCTCACCCGAATAAAAGCGCGAGAGCAGGGCACATAATTGCTGATAAGCTCATGCACGCTTCGTTTTTAGAGGGAGCGCAATGTGTATCTGATAGCGCCAAGCTTCGCCGTTTCAAGCATAACGATCTAAGTCATTTAGAGAGCATGCTGTCGAGCGTTTGTCAAAGCCAGGTGCCCGATGCGGTTGGTAATTCTGATGCAAACCAGCAAGACATTCTGATTGCCAGTGAAGGTGTGTTTAGTATGGACGGTGACATAGCGCCTTGTGAAGGTATCGCTGAACTGGCCGCTAAATATAATGCATGGTTCATGTTAGACGATGCACACGGTATGGGTGTATTGGGTGAAAACGGCTTCGGCACAGCAGAAGCACTAAACTTAAGCCAGCAACAAACGCCTATTGTTATGGGAACATTTGGCAAAGCAGTGGGCACAGCCGGCGCCTTTATTGCGGGAAGCCAAACCCTAATTGATTATCTGGTGAATTTTTCTAAACACTACGTGTATTCCACTGCCATGCCACCAGCACAAGCGGTCGCGACCTTGTACTCTCTTACACATATCGCCAGTGATACTGCCCGCCGCGAGACGCTACAAACCAATATCACCTATTTCAGAGAGTCGTTTCGAAAACGTTTTGGACAGACACTTAATATAAGCGCGAAAGGCGATGCACCAATTGAAATCACTTTGGGGCAATCACAAAGTGCGATTCAGCCTATTATCGTTGGTAGCCCGGAGCGCGCGATAGCGCTAAGTGAGGGGCTAAAACAGCGCGGCATTTGGGCAACGGCTATCAGGCAGCCTACTGTACCGAAAAACCAAGATAGGCTGCGCATAACGCTTACGTCAAATCATACATCACAAGATATTGACGTATTGCTTGATGCCCTAGAACTTTCACTTAATAACTTTTTGTTAAGTGAGACTTCAGTAGAAAAAGAATCAGACAGCGCTGTGAGTACTCCTGACTCTGTAAGTAAAAAAGAGATGTAACCATGTCACTAAGTCCCGCCGTAAAAGCTGCTATGCCGGCAGAATCGAGAAGTGTCTTCGACGCTAAGCTGTCGCGTGATGAGCCCCAAGCGGCTTTTAAGGCAAAAGGGGCTGCAAAAGCTGAACGCAATAATACTGCTTCAGCAATTAACGAGCAGGACGTTGCACATCGCTTTTCAAAAGCAGCCGCGCAGTACAACAGTATTGCGGGTGTTCAGCGCATTATTGCCAAGCAGGCATTAGCGAACTTACCGATAGACCTACAGGGTACGGCTCTTGATATCGGCTGTGGTACTGGCATTCACACCCAAACCCTTGCAAATAAAGGTGCAGCTGCAACTGGCGTAGACATTGCCGAGGGCATGTTGGCGCAGGCCAGAAAAATGTACTCTGACCCCATTTTCGTAGAAGGTAGCGCTGTTGATTTGCCTTTCTGTAATAGCCAATTTTCAACCGTATTTTCATCTATGGCGCTTCAGTGGGTCAGTGATACTGGGCTTGTTGCTAATGAGATAGCGCGAGTGCTTGAAAAGAGTGGTATTGCCGAACTGGCTATCATGGTGGCGGGGTCATTTAGTGAGCTTAAAACGGCGCGCAAAGTAGCGCAGCTTCCGCAAGCCGAAACTTATATGCCGACAACCGCACAATGGATAAATGGCTTCAAGCAGTCGGGCCTTTCTTTGCAACGGGTGATTACTAAGGACTATGTCGATACTCACGGCGATATTATGTCGCTACTGCGCTCTGTGAAAGGTGTAGGGGCAGGAGAGACCGGCCGAAAACAACCGCCGCTCACCCGTCGAGATATTAAAAAATTAGCCATGGCTTACAGCAATATGAGCGGTGTAGAAAGTAAGTTACCGCTTACCTACCGCGTAAGTCATTTTAGATTGGAAAAACGATGAAGCAGTATTTCATTACCGGTACCGACACCGAAGTAGGTAAAACCTATGTGACCTGCCAATTGCTAAAAGCCGCGCAAAAAGCCTCGTTAAGCGCCATCGGCTACAAGCCTATCGCAGCCGGATGCGAACAGATAAACGGCGAGTGGGTTAACGAAGATGCGCTAAATATTCAGAAAGCGTGCTCCAAAATACGCGCGAATAAAACCATTAAAATTACAGACAATAACCAGCTAAAAAGCGCAAATGAAAAAAACGAAGAAAGTGGACAGACACTTCCTTTGCATCAAATAAACCCAATTGCACTAAAGCCGGCTATTGCGCCACATATTGCTGCCCTTGAAGAAGGTGTTGCGTTAACGTTTGACGAAATAGCTAGAGGGCTTGATGAACTGCACGCCTATCAACCCGATCTTCTGTTAATGGAAGGTGCAGGTGGGTGGCGTTTACCGCTAACGGTAGGTGATGAGTATACGCCCACTTACTATCTTTCTGATGTCGTTAAAACACTCAAAATGGATGTGATTTTAGTTGTAGGCATGCGACTAGGTTGCTTGAATCATGCGCTATTAACGGCAGAAGCAATTCGCGCCGATGGACTTACCATTAAAGGATGGGTTGCGAACGACATCACGGGTAACATGACGCGATACCAAGAAAATCTGCACTCTCTTAAAGCCATGTTACCCGAGCCGCTACTGGCAGAAATTCCCTACCAAGTAGCGCCTAATGATGAGGCGCTATTCGCCGCTATCAAGCAAATAAGTTAAATCATCACCTGAATGAATTGACGTTTTTTCTTCACCTAAAAAGATAAAGCCGTCTTTTTCACCCACTAGGGTAAGTTGATTATGAGTAAGGCGCAGCGCTGTGCCTTCGCGAATAGCAACTACTGGCGTGGTTGGATTAAGCGTGGTGAACTCTGCCAGACGTTGGTCGCGGGTTTCGCCATTGTGGCCCGGCGGCTGATAATCGGTGTAGTGCGGGTTTAACTGAAACGGCACGATATCTAGTGCATCAAAACTCGGCGGCTCGATAATGGGCATGTCGTTAGTGGTTCTAATTGATTGACCACAAATATTCGAACCCGCACTCCAGCCAATATAAGGAGTACAATCGGCGATGGCGTGCTTTATTGGCACAATAAGCGCGTTTGCATACAGGGTAGAAAGCAGGTGAAAGGTGTTTCCACCGCCTACAACAATGGCTTGGCCGTTTTTCTTTGCGTTATTTATAGCAGCAACCGGATCTTCAACGGAATGTAGCCCAGTAACCTTGCACTCTGGCAGGGCGGTAGCAACGGCGTCTACATAGCTATCGTACGTTTGAGTGACGGCGGCATAAGGAACAAATAGAAGGTCGCGAATTTCGCCTAAGTGTGCAAAAATAAGCGCTCTAGCGTGCTCTAAGTAAGCTTCGTCGCCTTGGCGTGAGCTACTTAGCATAAGTACGTGTGCGGTCATACTAACTCCACAATTTTTCTGACGGCGTATCATACGTGAAACTAGGCATAAAGTTTAGTCGCGCTCCGTCACTGTGTTGAAATAGGATTTTGAATGAAACAATCTACATCGGTGTTGTTCGTGTGTTTGGGTAATATTTGTCGTTCTCCAACCGCAGAAGCCGTGTTCAAACACAAGGCTGCACAAGCCGGATTGAATATTGAAATTGACTCAGCGGGAACCCACGGCTATCACATTGGTAACCCGCCAGATAAGCGTTCGCAAGCCGCAGGCGTAGAACGAGGCTACAGTTTCAAAGGGCTAAAATGCCGACGTGTGAATGAAATCGACTTTGAACGATTTGATTTCATTCTTGCCATGGATAACAGCAACCTTGCTAATTTGCATGGTATGTCGCCAAGCCAGTACCACGATAAAATTAAGCTGTTTCTTGATTTTGCAAATGTAGACGATAAGGAAGTACCTGACCCATATTATGGTGGCAAGCGCGGCTTTGAGCTGGTGTTAGATCTTATCGAAGAAGCGTCGGACGGTTTGATTGCGCATATTAAGCAAACCCAACAACAATAAACGTAAGTCATATTTATACACCATCTCGAAAGCCCACGTTGAGAACCCATATTGACAATGACAGGAACTAAACGCACCGCCGTCACTTTGGTTGTAATAACAGTACTTTTGTCACTCGTCATAGGTGTGGTAGGGATTGTTAGCGTGACAGGGCTGTCTGATACGGCGGCTGAACTAAAACAGCATATTATTGTTCAGCTTCAAATACCGCTTATTTTTACTGCGTGTTTAGTAGGGGCGGCACTGTCTACAAGTGGCGCTACCTTGCAAGTAGTGCTGCGAAATCCCTTGGCAGACCCTGGAATTATAGGCATTACGAGTGGCGCAAGCTTGGTTGCTGCGCTTTTGCTACTGCTAACCCCACAATGGGCTACAGCTTATCTGCACTATTTATTGCCGTTGGGGTGTTTTATCGGTGCGTTGTTATCTACATTTATCATCTACCGCTTAGCCAGAAAGCTGCTGGGCTCCTCTACAGCTGTTATTCTTGCAGGCATTGCCATCTCTACCCTTAGCGGCGCCGTTATAGCGTGGCTCTACATGTTCAGTGACGCAAAAGCCCTTCGCAATCTTACTTTCTGGTTAATGGGTAGTTTGTACCAAACTAACTGGTTAATTTTGTCAGTGGGCGGCCCGTTAATCGCTGTTGCTGTCGCATTACAGCTTTATTTCGCTGGTGATTTAAACAAGCTCTATGCCGGTGAACTTGCAGCAAAAAGTAGTGGTGTGGATGTGGAGAAACTCACTGAACGCGCACTCATTGCCTGTGCTATTGCTGTAGGCACTGCGGTGTCTATGGCAGGCTCTATTGCTTTTGTTGGCTTATTAGTACCGCATATCTTACGTTTGATCATCGGGCATAATAATCGCTATTTGTTGCCGTTAAGTGCATTAAGTGGTGCAAGTCTGTTGATGCTGGTTGCGTTAAGCTCTGAAATGACCCGTGCCATTACGCTTCCGGTGTCTATGGTAACAGCTACGTTAGGCGGTCCATTATTAATTTGGGCATTAGTAAAAGGTCAAATAAAAGGGTAGTGGAGGGGAAATGAAATGACGACAAACAACAGTACTACCCACCAACGCCCAGTTTCGACCAGCGATGTAAAAATAAATACAAGTGACCATGCCGCACTTGGTGTTAACACAAAGCAAAACACCAGCAGCAAAAATGGTGTAGGAGAAAGCCCAAGCGAAGCGGATAGCAATAGCCCAGCGAATAGCCATAACCTAGCAGATAGTCGTACCGTTTTAAGCTTACAGCATGTAAAAGTGGCATCGCGACTTTCGGTGGAAGGTTTACGTGCAAAAAAAGGCGAGTGCATTCACATTATAGGGCCAAATGGTGCAGGGAAATCCACGCTATTGCTTACCCTTGCGGGCCTTATTGACGCTGATGAGGGCACCGTCATGCTGCTAGGTAAACCAATGAACGATTGGTCGCTGGCAACACTTGCGAGTGTGCGCACCTTATTAGCGCAACAAAGCGAAAGTGGTTTTCACTTGTCGGTAAAAGAGTACCTAAGCTTTTATGCAACAGCACAGCAAGATGAACTAATTCCTCCGGTTTTAGAAAAAGCCCTCGAAATATCGGGTTTCTTAAACAAAATTCTCACTCAGCTTTCTGGCGGTGAGCGTCAGCGAGTAGAAATTTGTCGTTCGCTTTTGCAAATTTGGCCGCAACTAGAGCGTGGAGAGGGTATAGCGTTTTTAGACGAGCCCCTACAAGGGCTTGATATAAGGCATCAATATGCGCTGGCTAGTTTGGTAAAATTCCTTTGCGATAAAGGGAATACCCTACTTATGACGTCTCACGATATCGCGCTAAGTGCCAACTATTGCGATAGTTTATGGCTTATGCAAAAAGGTTGCATGGTAGCGTTCGGCAAGCCACAAGAGGTGGCCACGCAAACAAACTTAGAAAGTGTGTTTGAATGCCATTTTGCTATAAGCAAGCACGATAACTTTCTAGAAATTCAAGTTTGCGCACCTATTTCCCTAGAATAAATGTGGTAAAGTGCCCCCAGCATCTTTTTAGATTCACATTTTCACATTAGACTGATTAGAAAAAAGCGCTACAGACGCACTGTTAAGCGCGTTACAGTCTTTTTATTCGAAGCATCTAGCTTCAATAAATATTTTCAGTAAAACGTTTGCCCTACGTTTTTTTTATTCAGGAGAACACCGTTGAGTAATTGGCAAGTAGACAGTTGGAGAAATAAACCTATTCTTCAGCAACCAGAGTACGACGACAAAGTACGTTTAAAAGAAGTAGAGCAAACACTGAGTTCTTATCCTCCACTTGTATTTGCTGCTGAAGCCCGTGAGCTTAGACGCCAACTAGGCGAAGTCAGCTTGGGTAAAGGCTTTCTTTTACAAGGCGGCGACTGTGCTGAGTCGTTTGACGAATTTAATGCGCCTAAAATTCGCGATACTTTTAAAGTAATTCTTCAAATGGCCATTGTGCTTACCTTTGCTGGTCGTTGTCCGGTAACTAAGGTTGCCCGAATGGCAGGCCAGTACGCCAAGCCGCGCTCATCAGATTTCGAGACCCGCGATGGCGTGACCTTGCCAAGCTATCGTGGTGATATCATCAATAACTTCGAATTTACCGAAGCGGCCCGTCGACCAGATCCTGACCGTTTGTTGGAAGCCTACCATCGTAGTGCGTCAACACTGAATTTACTTCGCGCGTTCGCACAAGGCGGTTTGGCTGACCTTCACGAAGTCAACCGTTGGAACATGGCGTTCGTTGAAAACAATCCGCTTAAAGAGCGTTATTCTGATATGGCTAACCGTATTCAAGACACCCTTGAGTTTATGGATGTTATTGGTATCAACGCACAAACCAGTTCTACGCTGCATGAAACGTCGTTGTTTACGTCGCATGAAGCACTGCTGTTGAACTACGAGCAGGCGCTAACGCGTATCGATACCCTTACCGGTAAGCCTTACGATTGTTCGGCTCACATGGTGTGGATTGGCGAGCGTACGCGTCAACTAGACCACGCACACGTTGAGTTTTTCCGTGGTATTCACAACCCAATTGGTGTGAAAGTGGGTCCAAGCATGCAGGAAGACGAGCTTATTCGTTTAATTGATGCGCTTAACCCGCTAAACGATCCGGGTCGTTTAACGCTTATTACGCGTATGGGCGCCGATAATTTAGCCGACAATTTGCCACGCTTATTGCGTAAAGTTAAAGCTGAAGGCAGACACGTAGTGTGGAGCTCTGACCCGATGCACGGCAACACGTTCTCGGCATCTAGCGGCTATAAAACCCGTAACTTCGATGCAATTTTGAAAGAAATTAAGCAGTTCTTCCAAGCTCACGAAGCAGAAGGTACTCACGCAGGTGGTATTCACCTTGAAATGACCGGCCAGCACGTAACGGAGTGTACTGGCGGTGCTTATGAAATTAGCGATGAAGACTTAGCGCAAGCCTACAAAACGCAATGCGACCCGCGCTTAAATGCAGACCAAGTACTTGAAATGGCATTCTTGGTGGCTGATCATTTGCGTAATGCGTAATGCGTAATGCGTAATGCGTAATGTTGATAGGTTAACGTAAATCGTATGATTATAAAAAACGGGCAGCGAAATAATCGCTGCCTGTTTTTTACAGAAGCTGCTCTCTTTCTTCCTCACTCAATATCCCAGTGAAGATAGTTTCTCTTCTCAAATTGGCGGTGCGCTCGTCGTCAGCCAAAAGAAGCGCCTTAAATACGTCTGGTTGATGGCGAGCCTCAATTATTCCTTTCCAAAGGAGGTAGCTTCCATAGCGCATCATTTTGTTGTGATAACGGGTTTCTAATGTTTTTTCGACTTCTTCGAATAGTTCTGGTTGCAACATCATTTTGTCGGCAATGGCATTATGTATTTTTTTAATGCGTTCGTTTACGTCACTTCGACGTTGCTTTCTTGGTCTTGCTAACATAAATCATCGTGTGGTTAGAGTTTACTCATTTTAACAATGGGGGACGCTGAGTCCCCTTGTATTGCTAGTCGTCATTTAATAGCGGTTCTACAACAGACTCTAAGCCGTTTAGCTTAATTTCATACATTAAAGCGAGCTGTTCACCAAGCTTGTTTTCTGGAAAGCCTTGCTTGTGAAACCAGACCAAATAGGGTTCAGGTAAATGAAATAGGCGTCTTCCTGCGTATTTGCCAAAGGGCATCACTTGGTTAATAGTGGCTTTGATAAGCGTTGGGTCCATTTACTGACTACCTTTTGAGTTGGAATTTTCGTTGAGATCTTCATCTTCACGCTGCTGTGCTTGCCATAGTGCTGCGTATTCACCACCTTGCTCAAGCAAATAAGTGTGTGTCCCTTCCTCTACAATGGTACCGTTTTTAAGTACAAGGATCTTGTCGGCATCAACAATTGTGGACAGTCTATGGGCGATAACTAAGCTGGTGTGTCCTTTAGCAGCGTCGCGAAGGGCCGCTAATATCGCACGTTCTGACGTGCTGTCTAACGAGCTGGTGGCTTCATCAAAAATCATGATTGGCGCGCCTTTAAGTAAGGCCCTTGCGATAGATACGCGCTGCTTTTCGCCACCAGAAAGTTTTAGGCCTCGCTCACCTACCGTTGTGTCTAGCTTTTCAGGTAGGCTTTCTACAAATGCTTCAAGATGCGCGAGTTTGATAACTTGTTTAATGTCTTCATCGCTGGCATCAGGGTTACCGTAGCGAATGTTCTCCAGCAAGGTAGTGTTAAACAGCACCGTATCCTGAGGGACAATGCCGATATGTGAACGCAGACTTTGTTGCGTAACCGATGCGATGTCTTTTCCATTTATCGTGATGTCGCCCTGTTGTGGCTCATAAAACCGAAAGAGTAGTTTCATCAGCGTTGATTTTCCCGCGCCGCTTTCACCTACCACCGCTACTTTTGAGCCTGGCGGTACATCAAAGCTTAAGCCGTTAAGTATCTGTCGATTATCAGTGTATGCAAAATGGACATTGTTAAATCGCAGTGCGGGGTTCGCACAGGTTAATTCCGTAGCGTCGTGGGCATCTTTTATGGCCGGAGTTTGGGCGAGAAGGTCAAACAGTTTATCGATATTCGCAAGGCTCCCTCGAATTTCACGATACACAAACCCCAAGAAGTTTAAGGGCATAAAAATTTGCATGGTGAAGGCGTTTATCAATACAAAGTCACCTATGGTCATCTCGCCATTCATGACGCCAAAGGCGGCGTTTGCCATCATAGATGTCATGGCGATAGCGATAATGGCAGCCTGGCCGCCATTCAATGCAAATAGCGACAAGCGGTTTTTTCTTCGTGCCTTTTCCCATGCAGCTAAATCCGTATCGTAGCGGTTGGCTTCAAAGGATTCGTTGTTAAAGTATTTAACAGTTTCAAAATTTAGCAGGCTGTCTACCGCCCGGGAATTGGTGGTCGAGTCAGCTTCATTCATCTGAGTAACAAAGCGAGTGCGCCAATCCGTGGCTTTCATCGAAAAGCCAATGTAAGCCACCACGCTAACTACAATAATTAACGCGAAAGATACGCCAAACTGAAACAAGAGTAAGCCTACAACAAGAGTGATCTCTAAAAGGGTGGGAACAATATTAAACACCATAAAACGCATGAGGAAGCTTACGCCGTTGGTACCGCGCTCTATATCTCGTGACAATCCGCCTGTGCGTCGATTTAAATGAAAGCCCAAGTCTAAGTTGTGCAAATGTTTGAAGACTTTTAGTCCAAGGCGGCGCATGGCACGCTCTGTAACCCGTCCAAATAGCGTGTCGCGTACTTCGCCGAGCAAAACATTCAGTAAACGCAGTGTTCCGTAGGCAACGATAAGGCTGATAGGTACTGCTAATGCAAGCGTGGTTAGGTCGCCATTTAAGCTATCGACAGTGTATTTCAATACATAGGGTAGGCCGATACTGGCAAGTTTTGCTGCTACTAGGCACAGTAGAGCAAGAAATACACGTTGCTTGAACTCTAGGAGATAAGGCCAAAGCTGTGAGAGAACGTGCCATTTAACAGGTTCGTCGACATTGGTAGGAAAACGGTTTTTTCTCATTTTATAGTGTGCTTTATTATTGTGTTTACAGTGTTAGGAACGCGCTGATTCAAAAAATCGCTTTTCGTAAATGTTGTAATAGACATTGAGCTAACCTACTCGTGTAGGGCGATTTTCGCTTTTTGAAGTACGTTTTGAAATAGGCTAGAGATTAAAATGGTCTTATTTATAGCGATGAATGTGTTTAATTTTGGTTTCACCGCGCGTACACTAGAGGTAGTTTAATTTAGTTACCTTGTTATTTACTCAATGTTTTACTGACTTTTGTTAGATTGAGAAAGCCGTGAATTGAGTGACTAAGTAGCACAGTATTAAGGAGTTAGT
The DNA here is from genome assembly GCF_902705805.1 of Alteromonas alvinellae. Taxonomy (NCBI): domain Bacteria; kingdom Pseudomonadati; phylum Pseudomonadota; class Gammaproteobacteria; order Alteromonadales; family Alteromonadaceae; genus Alteromonas; species Alteromonas alvinellae. Next base: position 46,493 of record NZ_CACSIH010000066.1, read on the forward strand.
TTGTTAGAAGATAGTTTCGGTAGACAGTTTCATTATTTACGTTTGTCAGTGACCGAAGCGTGCAACTTTCGTTGTCAGTACTGTTTGCCAGACGGATATGAAGGCCCGACGAGCGATCAGTTTATGACGCTAAACGAAATTGATACCTTGCTCAAAGCGTTCGCTAAGCTAGGTACGTCGAAAGTGCGCCTAACAGGCGGCGAACCAACGCTGCGAAGAGACTTTCTTGATATTTTACAGCTAACAAGTAATACGCCTGGTATCGAACGTGTAGCGATGACAACACACGGAGCGCGAATGGAAAAGTTTGCGCATCAGTGGAAAGAAGCAGGGTTACACCAAGTAAATGTAAGTATTGACAGTTTAGATCCCCGTCAGTTTGCTGCTATAACAGGGCAAGACAAGCTTAAAGCTGTACTTCGAGGGTTAGACGCAGCGATTGATGCCGGCTTAGACGTGAAAGTGAACTCTGTCCTACTCAACGATTTTTCCGACAGCCGTCTACATAGGTTTCTTGCTTGGCTAAAAGATATGCCAGTAACGCTCCGGTTTATAGAATTAATGGAGACAGGCGACTTAAACCAGTTTTTCAATAAGCAACATCAAAGTGGTACGCCGCTAAAACGTACGTTGTTAGACATGGGCTGGCAGCCTTTGTTGCGTAGAAAAGATGCGGGGCCAGCGCAAGAGTTTTACCACCCTGACTATGCCGGTAAAATTGGCTTAATCATGCCTTACAGCAAAGATTTTTGTAAAACTTGTAATCGACTACGTGTTTCTGCCCCAGGAAAGCTACACCTATGCTTGTTTAGTGAAAATGGGATAGATATTAGGCATCTTCTTGCTACTGGAAATGTGGATGAGGTGGTCGCTTTTTTACAAGATGTGCTGGGTCAAAAACACGAAACACACTATTTGCATGAAGGTAAAACAGGGGCAACCAAGCACCTTGCCATGCTGGGAGGCTAGTTAATTGGCTCTACGTCAAAGGAAAAAGTAGGGCAAAATAAATGCATCGAATAAGTTTGGTTTGTTGTAAAAATGAGCTATATTCAGCGGTGTAAGTATATTAAGAATAATAACGATAAAGGAAGTATATGCATATCAAGGACAGTGCGCGTCTTTCCTATCATTATATCACCGAACAAGACGCAGACTTTTTATGGGAGCTCGACCAAGATGAGCTTGTTATGAAGTTTATCAACGGTGGCAAGATGTCTTCTAAGGAAGATATTCGGGAAATCTTTGTTCCTCGTTTCCAAGCCTATTCCAATCCAGCTCTAGGGTGGGGACTGTGGCGCGTGGAAACGCTAGTCGAAAAGGAAAGCATTGGTTGGATTTTAGTTCGACCCTTTGGCTTTTTTACTCAACACCCCGAAAGTGACAATATGGAGCTAGGGTGGCGTTTTAAGCGCCATACGTGGGGCAAGGGCTACGCAACAGAGGCTGCGAAGTCTGTTAAAGAAGCGCTGTACGATATAGGTGTTGAAAAATTCTCTGCTATTGCTAACCCGCAAAATAGTGCGTCTATCAATATTATGAAAAAGCTAGGAATGACGTTTAGTCATGAGCTTGAATATAAAGACAAACTCTATCACGAGACAGTAGTCGTCTATTCTAATTAAGTAAGCGGATTGGTATGAGAAGGGCGAGGGGGAATGACTGACGTTATTATCCGCTCTTTAGAATGCTTTTTACGTTCTCGTAGCGTGAATACTGATCTTCTGACAAAGCCGCCGACTCGAGTGTTTCTCTGCATTTTTTGATGGCCGAAAGGGTGTCGGGATGCATGGGCGCGTTCGCTTTTCTTGCCCTTATTATTGCTTGAAGGTAGTTAAGCGCAATAGAGGGATTTTTAGGCATGACGCGGAACGCTTGAGCAAATGTTGTGTAAGACTGCTCTAAATTACCTCGTTTATACTGTGCAACGGCGGTGTTGTTGAGTATTTTAGGGCTTAGCGTAATCGCTTCTTTTTCTTCTTTCTCTTGTTTTAAATAGGTGGCCATGAGGTTTAATTCATCGTTCTCCTCGTCCTGCCTTGAGGAAATGGCGTCTAAAATTGCAAGGGACTCTTTCTTCATTCCTACTTCATGAAGGGCTTTGGCTCTATCAAGCAACGCTTCTGTAGAGTGGTGTTGGGCATGATCAGTGTGAAAATCTGACAACAGCATTTGTGCTTTCACTGTGTCGTCTTTCAAATAATGAAGACGCGCGTCAATCACCGTCAACTCATCGTTTAAAGCTGCTTTCGGGTGGGCCTTTTTCAACTGTCGCAAATACTCATTGGTTTGTTTAACTATGCTATTTACGTGTTCGGGCTCAGATGTCATAGCAAAATCAACGCCCGCTCTTGCCGCGGTTAAATAAATATCTGGTTTATCGTGGATTGAGTTTTTTGCGTAGCGCACGACTTTTTTAGCACTGTTAAACTGACCCTCGTAATCGTGAGTGATACGCGCAAGGTTTATTGCGATCTGATGCCTAGGGACGTTCTGAGGAGAAATATTGCATGCTAGTGACGTGCATTCTAGCGCGTCTTCATACGCTGATTGCTTGATCTGTAGTTTGGCGAGTAAGTCGTAAGCATGTAATGCAGAGTCAGGGCGCAAAGCCAGTTGGATAATTTCTCTCTCGGCGTCATCTAGTTCATTGAGTGCAAGCAGGCATTTTGCTATCCCCATTTTTGCCCAGCTAAAATCTTGAATGTTAATTATCGACTCAAAGAAGGTAATGGCTTCTTGATATCTTTCGGTGAAAATAAGTAAGTCACCTTTGATTTTCATCGCTAGCGGAAAGTGTTCGGCTTGCTCAGGCTGTAATAAAAAGAACTCCACCTCGGACAAGGCTTTTTCGTAGTCATTTTTATCCATAAATGAATAAATATTCTTAAGCGCTTTTTTCCTTGATAACACTCTGGAAAGTCGCCTGTCTAACTCGTTTACCGAAAAAGGTTTAGCGATAAATTCATCCGGCTGTAATTCTACGATGGCGTGAACGACATCTGCTGAGGTATCTGCGCTGGTAAAGATGAATGCGCTGGTAAGAGGTAGTGATTGAGTTTCGTTTAGTTGCTCAAGTAAAAAATAACCGCCTTGTTCAGAGCGCAAATTATAAGAGCAGATAATGGCATCATAATCATGTTCTTGCAGTGCCGAAAGGGCATGAGAGGGCCTATCGACATAGTCCATATTCTTGAAACCTAACTGCTCAAGTGCATAGTGCATATGGCTTTTCGCCAGCACCTGATCTTCAGCAATTAACAACTTAGTATTTCTAGCTAAGTGTAGTTTCATTAATTAGTCGCCTCTGAAACATGAGAACCCTTACTTTTCTTACCATATCACGGTAAGTACACCTTAAGTATAGTTCTTTATGGAGACTAACGCATAATGGAAGCTGCTCGTAGCTGAATTTCAGTACTGGTTATTGATAATGATTGCTGGATTTGGTGTAGGAGTAGCCAAAATGCTTTAACGTGACAACGACTAAACATAGTTAGATTGTTGTGTTTCTGAAGATTGAGATATATTGAGAGGGATGGTGGACGCTACTGGGCTTGAACCAGTGA
>NZ_CACSIH010000067.1:0-820 GCF_902705805.1 Alteromonas alvinellae
TAGGGTCTGTTGATCTTTGCTGTACATATTTCACTCAGCAGTACATGGGTAGCCACATCATTGAAAATGCCAGTGATACCATGCTGGCATAATTCCTTGCTAATTTTTCATACCTCGTTGATATTGAACGATAATGCTTTATTCGAGCAAAGGCGTTTTCAACAAGGTGACGATATTTATAGAGACACCAATCAACGCTGTCTTTATCTATATCCTGACCATAGTTTCGTTTGGGTATGACTGAAGCACCACCTTTAGCTTCAATATATTTCCTCAAAGTATCACTATCGTACCCTTTGTCGCCGACGAAAATGTTAACTTCTCTTAAGTGATCAACTAGACTTTGAGCGCGAGCGATATCATTTCTCTGGCCTTCTGACAGTTCAAAATATATGGGGAGCCCGCCACTATCCACGGCTAGATGAATTTTTGTTGAGTTACCACCTCGGCTCTTTCCAATGCATTCATTATCAGTAGTAGCAGCTCCGGTACTATGCTGATGAGCTTTAATAATTGAACCGTCAGCAAAGACCCAATCGTAATCAGCTAGTTTAGCTAACTCATTGAATAACATATTCAATAAACCTTTCTTTGACCATAAATTGAATCGGCGATAAACGGCGCTCCATCTGCCAAATTCTGCCGGTAAATCACGCCAAGGAATACCGGTTCTCAGCCGGAATAATATCCCTTCAAACGTCATTCTATGTTCTGGTTTGTTGTAAATGCGGCCAGTGCTCTTCATTACTTGAAGTAGCTTTTGCCACCGCTTATCAGTTAGCATTAGTCTTGGCATGGTAGTGAGTTGTTCTTTTACTTT
>NZ_CACSIH010000068.1:0-2516 GCF_902705805.1 Alteromonas alvinellae
ACTGTCAATAGGGCCCTGGTGAACGGTTACCAACCTACGAGGTCGTTATGATGGCAGTCACTTAACTGTGATTGAACCACGAGCATAGACTGATGAGAAGGTGGCCACGGCGGAGTGAGTAAGGTAGGCGCTGTTCATTAAATTAATGAATAATCCACGAATACCAGCTTGATAACCGACGACATTACTGCCTCATCCGGTGCGTTAGCTCAATTTATAATGAGTGGGGAAACAAAGCTAATTATGGGCTGAAAGAGTGTCAGGAAAATACTCGTTCAGGGTTGACAAAGGGAGTCATACCAACGCCTTACTAAGGGGCGCATTAATGCTTGGCTAAAATTAGCGACGAAGGAGCACAAGCCAAGCGTTTTGCGTCCTTTTAAGTAACTTGTTATATGCCTGTAGTCGTTAAAATTTTCTCGATTGCACTTAACTGTAAGTCCAATTGAGCTTCATTAATATGACCTTTTTGATATGCCATTTCAAATTCCAAGAGTTTTAGTGTTTGTTCTAAAACCTTGAGATATAAAGGAGCATTATATGTACGACTTCTTTTAAGGTTGATTAAATATTCGTTCAGATCACTTAACGTTGTCCCTGATAAATTTTTGCTGACTATATTTTGCATTAAGAAAGTGTCTAAATATTCTGGGTATGGTGGTGGGTTTTTTAAAAAGAACTCAGCCTTCAATTCATCTTCTTTTGGCAATTTATTAAAATATTCTATCAATTCTTCACTATATTCATAACAAGTCTCTACTGAAGAAATCGATGACTGTAAAAGTTTAATTACATCTTGTTTTTCTTTTTGTTTCGCTTCGTAATTTGTAATAGATATAGCTAATAGAACACCAACTAATGTCGCAACAAGAGTAAGAAAGAAATTAATTCCGACACTATAACGCTCAATAACACTTTTAAATTTAGGTATAAACGTAAAGACACCAAGAAAACAAAGAAGAATAGTGAGTATTATGTAAAGCATTTTAATCCTTTTAAATGATGAAAAATATAAGTCGAAGCGCTAGGCATATAACACCCGCATAACGGGCAAAAATATGTAGGCTACAATACCAAGCGAAGCGCAGGGAGCCTACGTATTTTTGTCCCAGCGAACGTAGTGAGCGAGTTTATGCGCTTGTTAAACCAACAATGATGGCCTAAACTGACCTAATTAAAGACCTTTTAGGAGACCGTTATGGCGGCGAGAGTTTTGGCAGATGTTGCTGCAAGTATTACTGAACTAAAAGCTAACCCTATGAAAGTTGCGAGCAGTGCATATGGCGACCCTGTCGCTATATTGAATAGGAATGAACCCGCATTCTACTGTGTCCCGGCTGAGATTTACGAAAAAATGATGGATCGTTTGGAGGATCTGGAACTACTACAGCTTGTTAGTGAAAGGCAAGGTGAAGAAAGCGTTTCGGTGAATTTGGATGACCTATAAATTAGAGTTTAAGAGAAGCGCCCTAAAAGAATGGAATAAACTAGGTAGCACTTTGCAGCAACAACTGAAAAAGAAGTTAGCAGAGAGATTAAAAACACCGCACGTAGCCCCAGATAGAGTGTTAGGTGCCGATAATGTTTATAAAATAAAATTACGTCAATCAGGATATAGGTTGGTTTATCGGGTACTTGATGACGTAGTTGTAGTTACAGTAATTGCAGTGGGAAAACGCGAGAGAAATGAGGCTTACAAAAAAGCATTAAAGAGACTTGATGCTGAATAAGGGTTCAACACCCACATAAGGGGCAGTAACGCGTGGGCTAAAATCCAAGCGAAGCGACTGAGCCTGCGTGTTATTGTCCCAGTGAGCGCCAGCGAACGGCTACAGTTGTTTGTTAGCCCCCGCCTGCCGCCATTACAGTAGCCCCAAGAAACACTGCGGGAACCACTATCATTGAATCTATAGCTATCGTTGCTGGAGTAGCTATTATTTTGCCAGCAGTTTCCGTAAAAGTAGATGGTTGTGCAACTGCTATTCGTACACTTTTTTCAAGCTTTTCTAAAGGTAGTTCGCCTTCTACAACATACCTCTGCCCATTTATTTGCTCCGTGAGTCTGAAACGATCGAGGAGTTTATCTTTTTTGAAACCGAGTGAAACCAGTTGCTCTTCTAATTCAGAAGATGGTTTATCACTTAGCAGAGTCAATGAAACGGTGCCTTGGATGGTATTATCTCTCCTTAACTCGAAATCATTAAATGTAGAATAAAAGTCTACCTTCCTGGTTAAAGCGAGAGCTTCGCCAAAATTTTTACTGATATCGAAAAGATACGCTGAGCTTGAAGCAGTTACAAATAGTTCGCCTGTGTCACTTTTGACATAAAAACCATCTACCATTTCCTGTTTATATTTGGGGGACCATAATGAAGTTGTACAACCCGAAATAAACAGAAATATTGATATAAAAATTACTCTCATAAAATATCCTTTTTTCAGATGAGCCATAAAAACTCCATGGCAGCTAACACCCACATAAGGGGCAGTAATGCGTGGGCTAAAATCCGAGCGAA
>NZ_CACSIH010000068.1:2524-3251 GCF_902705805.1 Alteromonas alvinellae
GCCCACGTGTTACTGTCCCAGTGAGCCTGCGAGCGACTTAATGTGATTGTTATACGCGCCTTTATACCGCCGCCAGATTATAGGGAGATACATGTAAAGAACTTTGATATTGTCGCGTTTGCCATAAATCAAAAGCATTTTGCAAACGTAGCCAATGGTCAGCTGAAGGCTTACCAAAGACCAGCTCCAGACGAAGTGCCATCTCTGGGGTGATGGCTCCTTTGCCATTAAGCACTTTTGACAGTGTTTTGCGGCTAACATCTAAATGCTGAGCGACATCAGTTATAGTGAGTTCTAGAGCTTCAATAACAAGTTCTTTGAGTATCTCACCGGGATGTGCTGGGTTATGCATATTCATTAGTGATAATCCTCGTAGTTAACGATTTCGACATCTCGTCCAACAAAGCGATAAGTAACTCTCCAGTTACCACTCACTCTGACAGACCAAATATCATTTCTGCTACCTTTGAGTTTATGCATATAAAGACCGGGCAAATCCATGTCATCAGGCGCTTCGGCTTGATCGAGATTGGACAGGATCAGACGAAGCTTATTTTCATGCTTCTTCTGAATTCCTGATGTGGTTCCTTTAGCGTAAAACTTCTGAAGGCCTTTATGTATAAAACTCTTAATCATGCAGTTATTGTAACCTCATGGGTTACGAGTTGCCAGTGGAATTTTCGGCGCGTATAACTTTCAAATATGGGGCGCAAACACGTGTGCAATA
>NZ_CACSIH010000069.1:0-358 GCF_902705805.1 Alteromonas alvinellae
AAACGAAATAAAATATGCGATTAATATCCACCCATCTTTACTACCCAAAAGTAGAGGCCCAACCCCACTAACCTACATTATCGACAACCCTGAGAACGCGGGTGTTAGCATTCATAAACTTACTGAGAAACTTGATGCAGGTAGCATCCTAATCCAAGAGAAATTTGAGGTCGAAGACAATGAAACGATATCATCATTGATGGTCAAGTCTCAGTTACTCGCAGAAACTCTGTTAGAAGAATTACTCAATAACTTTAATGAGCTTTATAATAACGCCACACCTCAATTGGAAAAGCTAGCGTCATTCCAAAGTCTACCTCCAGTAAAAAGAAGGTTTGTAAATTGGGATCAAAACACC
>NZ_CACSIH010000071.1:0-299 GCF_902705805.1 Alteromonas alvinellae
ACATGCTAAATTCGTGGGGATCCCTCAGTAGTAGGTAGCAAATTCAGCTTGTCCGCTTTGAACCCCCAACACCACCACATTAGGCACCCCATCACCATCGGTATCACCAATCTGATAAACCGTTGGAGCCCTGTCCCAGTCGCTGCCTAGGTTAATGGTGATTATCGTATTGCGATTAACGGCGTTAACTATCACCAGTTCATGGTTACCAGAGCTGTTGTTTAATCCTTGCAGTGCTACATCGGCAGCGCCATCACCATCCATATCGTCAAACACATGGAAGCTCACGTTACTCCAGC
>NZ_CACSIH010000072.1:0-211 GCF_902705805.1 Alteromonas alvinellae
TCAGGCGACAACTACCTTGAAAAACGCCGACATCGCAACGCCAACATTCTGCATCATCAGCTTTCTAAACTCGTTCTTTTATCCAGCATTGACGTTAACATCTGGCTTTTCGCACTGGGTTGTTTTATCTTAAATTCAACAATTTAAACACGCGGCTTAATCGGCTAGTGGTGGCAGCAAAGCTGCGTACTCTCCTTTGTACGCCTAACAA
>NZ_CACSIH010000073.1:0-2745 GCF_902705805.1 Alteromonas alvinellae
ATGTACAGCAAAGATCAACAGACCCTAGGATCTGTGGTGAGTGGCGTAACAACGATGTTTGTAGGGTACGACGCGAGTTTTGTATACGGCCTATTTATCATCGTGTCTGGCTGTATTGGCGCAAGGATCTGGTGCGAACTGCTTATCGTACTTTTCAAAATTCACAGCAACCTTCAGAAAATTGCCAATAAAGAATAGTGTTATTCCAAGGCTAGCGCTTCTCTAGGGAGCGCTAGCATTCAACCTCTTTTCCCGCTTGTACGAAGCTATTTCTTCAATCTGCGACAGGATAGCCAAACAACCTCCTTAACTTTGCTTTTATCCCTTTTGCGTGCTGAAGCTGTTCACGAAGCACACCTATTTGACTGAAGTTGGCGCTAAGAGGATTGTCCTTAGGCATTTTTCCTACAATGCCGTACTTTATTGTTATCGTTTTGTCTTCTTTAACGAAAGTGCCGAATAATTTATCCCATATAATAAGTACGCCACCGTAATTCTTATCGATGTATGGTTTATTCGTTGCGTGATGAATACGGTGATGCGTAGGCGTATTGAAGATACGCTCTACCCAGCCTAGGTTTCCAATCGTTTGAGTATGTACAAAAAACTGATACGCCAGATTGATAGCGACAATGGCAAAGACCAGACTTGGCGAAAAACCAATAAGAATCATTGGTACCCAGAACAGCCACATGCCGACAAAAGGGTACAAAACGCTTTGCCTGAAGGCCGTTGTGAAATTCATTTTTGTCGAGCTGTGATGTACCACATGCGCTAGCCAAAACCAGTGTATGTTGTGTGAAGCACGATGGAACCAGTAATACAAAAAGTCTTGAAGGATAAAACCTGCAAAAAGTGACAGTGCACTAAGTTCTATTTTAAATAGTGAAAACTGGTGCAACCAAATAAAAAAAGGCATTAGTAGAAGCAATACCAAGGCATCAGAGCCCTGATGAAGTAATGCGAGTAAGGCATTGTTCACACTGTCTTTTACATTGTAAAACTGTCGTGCTTTTTTAAATTCAACAATAACACACAGTAGAAATACGGGGCTCAAGCCTAGCAAAATAAGTTCAACGGGGATCAAAGCGTGCTCCTAACTTATCTAGACATTGCTCAATGTCGTTTTGCAACAGGCGTGACAACAACCAGCTAGGTATGTACCAGGGGGCGCGACAAGTTATGCGATAAGAAACCTTTGTTGCATTTTCTTGCAGCATGAACGCAATAACGCCCCTGTGCGCCTTCACTGGGAAGTCATCAACCACTCTATACTCAATGCCGTTGGTATCTGCACGAACAATTTCTTCTTTAAAGCGTACTCCCAGAATAGTGACTTCTCTTACGCAGCCCTTTCCGCCGCTTACCTCATTATCATTTTCTGATTTCAACACCTTGAACGAGGCGTTAAAAAAATCGCTTAGATTCTGGTGATCAAGCAGCGTATCGCGCAGTTCTTTGGGCGTTGCAGCAATATTTTTTTGGTAGTAAACGTTAACCATCTACGTTATTTCCTTTTCTTGATGGCTCCTAGCATAAATTGACATTTCTGTTTTATCTTGCGTTAATGCGACAGTGTTTTTGTTATTTTGCGACAAACATATGCCATCAGTTTCCTCAGCCTATATCCAAAGTATGGTGAGCTATTTAGTTAGCTTAGGCGTTAATGCCGACAATGTTTCAGTAACTACCCAAAAGCATGACTCACTGTCTGGCTCTTCACGTGTTGATATGGATGTATACGTTGAGCTGTTAAACCAAGGGGTCGCATTAACCAACAATTCGTTATTTGGTTTTGAATTAGGTAAACATATTCAGGCGAAAGATTACGGGGTGCTGGGTTACCTTGTTGAAAGCTGCGAAAACTTGGCTCAAGCTATAAATGCGCTTACCCGCTTTGACGCTTTAGTCGCTGACATCGGCACCACTAGCGTGTTTTTCGAACCTGACAATACCCGCGTTGAGTGGGTACCCAAAAGCGCCGATTGCAAGCAGATGGTATTGCGCAACACCACAGCCTGGGTAGCAACCGTCTACAAGATATTAGGTTCTGCCTGTAAACTGAATGCCGTCACCTTTACGTTTCCTTTGAGCGATTCGGAAAAAGCCATGCTAGCGATGTGGTTCAATTGTGAGGTGGTTGATAACGCCAACACCAACGCCATTATTTTTCCTCAGCACCTTTTACATATTTCATTTACCAGCGAGAACAAAGCGATGTTTAGTGCGCTTGTAAAAGTATCCGAAGAAGAACTAATGGCGAGCAAAGGCGGCGACCGTGTTCAATGTGCCAATAGCCAGTTCTACGCCAATCAGCATGAAGACATAAGTCATAGAGTCGTTGCGCTTTTAAAAGCCAATCCAACCTTAAAAGGCTGCGATCAGCAACGCGTAGCCAATGCACTTTTTATCAGTCCGCGCACCTTACAGCGAAAATTGAAGCAAAGTGGCACTAGTTTTCAACAAATTCTCAATAGCGAACGCAAAGCCCGCTTAGATGATTTGCTGAAACATCACTCCATCGCTGATACCGCAGATTTATTGGGGTTTCAGGAACAATCATCATTTACCCACGCCTTTAAAAAGTGGTACTCAACAACACCACTGAAATACCAAAAACAACTTTTAGCGCCTTAAAGCTAATGTCCACTTCCTCATCGCCGAACTATTAAGTCGCGTTGAAGAACAACCGATAAAAAGCAATCGCCCTAGGGGCTGTTGACCTTTGGTGTACGAATTTTGGTC
>NZ_CACSIH010000074.1:0-340 GCF_902705805.1 Alteromonas alvinellae
GACCACACCAATAAATGGCTGCGGAGGTGGTTTACTTTCAGCTTGGAGCCTAATCATCCACTATCGGCCTTGTTATTTCGCCAATATTGGGCAATTTCCCAGTATTAGTGAAGTTATACGTTCCGCTTAAGTTGATATTTTGCCACGCAACGGGCGAAACAGCACGAGTGATACCCGCTTTCTCTTCATCTCCTCTCGCTTCAAAGTGTCCCAGCAGATGACTCAGTATCGCGGAGTTGAAGTAGATGATCGCGTTGGCAAGCAATCTTGCGCATTCATTCCAGATAGCGATTTCAGACTCGTTTTTGCCACGGAACTGATCACCATTCACCGACGCAAT
>NZ_CACSIH010000075.1:0-234 GCF_902705805.1 Alteromonas alvinellae
TCAGGATAGTTGTCGCCTCAGTTTTTCATAGTATTAGACAGGGTGCGGAAGTTAGGCATGAGTGAGACATTATCCAGAAGAACATAAAAAGGCAGTGGTTAGTAAGTTGATTGAAAGCGGTTTATCATTACGCCAGTTTGCGCAAAGAGAAGGTATTAGCCTGTCTACTTTGTATGGTTGGCGGGATAAGTATACAGAGGCCGATTTCAGTTTGACTAAAAGTAATACGCCAGA
>NZ_CACSIH010000076.1:0-1842 GCF_902705805.1 Alteromonas alvinellae
GTCCTAGGCCTCTAGACGAAGGGGACTGAATTCTTTCTTCGAAACTAAATTTTCGAATTTTTCAGTCCGAAGCTGCGTTAACAACTTCAGCCTATATCAAACCACATCTCAATGTGACTTGGTGGAGCCAGGCGGGATCGAACCGCCGACCTCCTGCATGCCATGCAGGCGCTCTCCCAGCTGAGCTATGGCCCCATCATGGTACCAGTCATTTTGTGTGACTGTTCCGTGACAGCGGGGCGCATTCTAGGCATCCCCCCCTGTCATGTCAACGCTTTTTTTATGAATTTTCTCTGTTTGCTATAAAAGTAAGCGCTTTGTCGATTCTCTCGCCAATTTTCTCTTTTGAGATAAGATTCAACGTGATATCTAACGACGGTGAATTACCACCACCTGTCACAGCTACACGCAGCGGCATACCTACTTTCCCCATGCCCACTTCCAATTCTTCGGCTGTACTATTTATAGCAGCCTGAATATTTTCTGGGTTCCACTCTTCAATTGCCATTAATTTGTCTTTAGCAAGCTCTAATGGGCCGCGAGCGACTGGGCGAAGGTGTTTTTTTGCTGCGTTCGCATCAAAATCTTCATAGTCTTGATAAAAGTATGTAGAAATCTCTGCTAACTCTTTCAGCGTTTTTACTCTATCTGCCTGAATAGCAATAATAGATTCAAGCGCTGGGCCTGTCGTTAAATCAACATTCAACTCTTCAAAGTGCCATTTAGCGTGTGACGCAACTTCACTTGCTGGTAATGTCTTAATGTAGTGTTGATTCAACCAGATTAGCTTTTCTGTGTTAAATGCCGATGCAGATTGCCCAATGGCATCTAAGCTGAATTTCTCAATCATTTCATCAACTGAGAAAATTTCTTGGTCGCCGTGAGACCACCCCAACCTAACAAGGTAATTAAGCACAGCTTGCGGTAAGAAACCATCATCGCGATATTGCATCACGCTTACTGCGCCATGACGCTTAGATAACTTTTTGCCGTCATCGCCCAAAATCATAGAAACGTGAGCATATTCTGGAACAGGTGCACCAAGCGCTTCAAGAATATTGATTTGACGTGGCGTGTTATTAATATGGTCTTCACCGCGAACTACATGAGTAATTCCCATATCCCAATCATCAACAACTACACAGAAGTTATATGTAGGGGTACCGTCAGAGCGCTGAATGATAAGATCGTCAAGCTCAGTATTGCTAATCTCGATTTTTCCGCGCACGTGATCATTAATTACCACTTTACCTTCTAGAGGGTTTTTGAAGCGGATAACAAAAGGCTGACCTTCTGGATGATCCGTTCTGTCTCTCCACGTACCTGGGTAGCGAGGCTTCTCACCACGCTCTTTTTGCGCTTCACGAATCGCATCTAACTCTTCAGAGCTCATGAAGCATTTATACGCTTTACCTTCATCCAAAAGCTGCTGAATAAGTTCTTTATATCTATCGAAACGCTCAGTCTGATAGATTGGACCCGTATCCCACGTTAAACCTAACCATTGCATTCCGTCTAGAATGGCCTGCTTTGCTTCTTCAGTTGAACGCTCGATATCTGTATCTTCAATACGAAGAACAAACTCGCCGCCTTTGCTTTTAGCAAGAAGCCAAGAATAAAGCGCAGTTCGTGCGCCGCCAACGTGAAGATAGCCTGTTGGGCTGGGTGCAAATCGTGTAACAACCGACATGGTCACTCTCTATTGTTAATGTATTTCTAAAGTTGGGCGCATTCTACCAGTGTCCGCGCGACTTCAAAAGTAAGATAAGAATAGAAGGAAAAAGAAATCTCTTGAAGTAGTTTAGATGGTACGCAGGGCAAGATCATACTCTAACTTGCGTT
>NZ_CACSIH010000077.1:0-9718 GCF_902705805.1 Alteromonas alvinellae
CTAAAATATTTCTTAACTGATCGGCATTAGCCTTCGGGCTCTTTTTTTGTATCTACTTAAAAAAGAGCAAGTTAATAAGCCTGTTACTATAAGGGTGTATATTTTCGCATATATTGGTATGTTGGTTCATACCAAATTTGTAACCATACCGTCATAAAAATATCATTTAATGGCGACGTCCTTCTTTAAATTTATACTAAAGGTTAAGCCGTGTTCAATTACACAAGCATCAGCCGTTTGGTGATGACCCCTGTTCTCGCCAGCTTTTTCATTCTTGTACTATTAAATGGTGCCTCAATTCTAAAGTCTTTCTCGTTACTTAATTCGTTCGATGAGTTAGAAAACACCCTTGTTCAGTCTGAGCGAGACGTCAATACCACGCTAAGTACATTCAAAACCCAGGTTCAAGAGTGGAAAAACGTGTTGTTGCGTGGCCACAAAAAAGAAGACAGAGAAAAATACTGGGAGCGATTCAAGCAGAGAGAGGCCGACATCACTCGCCAGTTTGACCTGATGCTATCAAGTAGTGTGATAAGTGAAAGCGTGAAGTCAGATATCAGGCAATTTCAAAAAGCGCATGCACTAATGGCCGAGAAATATCGGGAAGGGTACAAGGCGTTTATAGATTCAGGGTTTGACCCCAATGTGGGAGATAGCTATGTCCGCGGTATTGATAGAGAGCCAGCTAAGCTTCTTTCAGGTATCGCGTCGGAAATTGCAGCAGACTCAGCGAATGCGATTACTCAGCTTAAAGCCAATACGCGCACTATGCTTTGGATAATTCTATTGGCAGCTATCGCACTGTCGGTACTTTCAGTTGTGTATGTTATTGCTCGACTGCGCTCACAGGTCATTAAGCCAACTAAGCAAGTTGTAGCGTGTATATCCAACTTGGCTAACAGCCGTTATGAATACGAACTAACCTATTCAAGCGGTCATGAATTAGGCATGCTGGCCGACTCTGCCCGCGCATTGCAATACAAGCTGAAAGAGTCGGTTGCACAACTGCAACAGGCAGAACGAGAAATGGAAAAAGCGTTCGGCACCCTTGGTAACGTCAGCCAATCCATTATGGAGGGGGCCAATGGACAACGGGATGCGTCGCGCTCACTTGATAGCAGCACAGATAAACTGAAAGAGATTGTACAGAATTTAGTGGCTATTACTGATCAAGTTGCTGTTGCGACAAATAACTCTGAAAAGAATGTGGCGAGTTGTTATGCCACGTTTGAAAGTGCCAATGCAGGCTTTAAACAGCTAGCTAAGACGGTAACGGAATCGAGTAACATTGTGTCTGAACTGCAAAGCCGCAGTACCAATATTCTCAAAGTGGTAAATGTAATTAATGAAATAGCTGACCAGACAAATCTGTTAGCTTTGAATGCTGCAATCGAAGCCGCTAGGGCAGGTGAACACGGGCGAGGCTTCGCAGTAGTAGCCGATGAAGTTCGGGCTCTTGCGGCTAAAACCCAGCAGTCGACTAGAGAAATTAACGATATCTTGAGCAGCTTTGAAGCGGAAGCAAAGGGTGCAGTGGCGGCTATGTCTTCTGGAAAGCAGTTGTCCGAAACTAACGCTGCTGAAGCTGCAACAGCACTAGAAACATTAAACAACGTGGTCAGGGATATTCAAGAAACGGCCAGTGTAGTAGTGGCGCTTAACGAGGCGGCAGATGAACAAGAGGCTGTGCTCCACCAAGTGGAAACAATAATTAGCAACGTGGTGACATCATCTGAAAAGTACCATCAACTTGCGCAGCGTGACGATATGTCACGTTCTATGAAAAGTATGTCAGAAAACGTTGAAAAGGTGGTGAACAGTTTGACCCGGTAACTGGGCTTTGTCAGTATTAGTTCCAGTCCGCAAAGATAGCAACCTACTCAGCGAGCAATTATCTATTCGGGCTGGTGTAACGTGAAACACGAACAAAAGAGTGCATAAATAAATCGCGCTCCTTTCATTTTTTCTGTTACCGATTTCATGCGCCCATAAACTAGTACTGATAATAATGACTACACCACTCGTATTTCACCCTATTTATAGCCAATTAGACCTGCCTGAGCGACACCGTTTTCCTATTGAAAAATACGTAGGTATTCGTGATGAATTGCTTAGTCGGGGTGTAGAAGCATCGCGTTTTGTTACTCCAACTCCGGTCAATTTATCTTTTCTCACGGCCTATTACGATCCGGATTATGTTGATGCACTCAGTACTGGCACATTAGATAAAAAAGCCATGCGCCGCATAGGCTTTCCCTGGTCGCAGCAGCTGATTGAGCGTACCCGTACTGCCGTTGCTGGAACCTGTTTAACAGCCAACTTAGCTCTAGAACATGGAAAAGCCTTGAATTTAACGGGCGGGTATCATCACGCATTTGCTGATTTTGGCTCGGGGTTCTGTTTGTTCAACGACTTGTATTTGGCAGCGAAAACTATGCAGCAAAACTCGTCCGTTGAAAATGTGCTCATTGTCGATTTAGACGTACACCAGGGTGATGGTACCGCTAAACTGGCTGAAAACGATCGGGATATCTTCACTTTATCAATCCACGGTGAAAAAAACTTCCCGCACAGAAAGCAGCGTTCCGATATTGATATAGGGCTCGATAAGGGCACCGAAGACGACGAGTATTTAACCACGCTAGAACAAGCGCTAACGATGGTAATGAGACAGTTTCAGCCCGATGCCATCATCTATGACGCAGGGGTTGATGTGCATGTAAACGACGACCTTGGTCATTTACATATTTCTACGCAAGGCGTGTACGAGAGAGATACGCAAGTCTTTGCGTTAGCCGAGCGTTTAGGCGTTCCGATTGCTGCGGTCATTGGTGGAGGGTATCAAAGGGATATTGCTGCGCTGGTGGATGTGCATATTCAGCTTTATCGAGCTGCCGGTGTGATTGATTAGCTATGCGGCGAGTGGCGTTTTAGAAAAGCGCGCTTAAATGGGATGTTTGTAGCGCGCATTTTGATATTAAGTATGAATACTTGTTTTATAAAAAGTGCAGCTGAAACCCGATACCAATGCGCTCTTGTGAGCGGTTATAGTCGATGAGCGAATCGCCGTAACCGTTAAAGTATTGAAGGAGTACTTCATAGCGGTCGGAAATAGGGTAGGTGAAATCTAGCTGAATACTGCCTCTGTTTTCGTCAAAATCCAGATTGTTTCTCAACAACGCCAGTACCTTGAAAGCACCAATTTTTCTGCCATAACCAAATTCCATTCGGCCGTAGTAATCCTGAATGTCCGGGTTATCATCACCCGTTGGGTCCAGTGGGTCAGCTTTTTCATCTTCAGGAATACGGTACCAGGTCTTAAAGTAGTATATATCGTCGTTGTCACTGAATACTATGGACGCAAAAAGACGGTTCCAGCTTCTAGAGCGCAAGCCGCTTTGGCCATTCGACATATGATTGAAACCGACCTGGAAGGTATTGAACTTGTAGCCTAGTACGGAGTAATCGGCTGTTTCTTGCCAAAAGACTTCCGGTTCATAATTGGTTTCTCGGAAAGGCTTCGATGCTTCACTGTTATAAAGCTGCCAGAATGAGGTTAACGTAAAGCCGAAATAGAGTCCGTCGAAGCCAGTATCTTCGAGATATAGTGGTAGCTTGGCACTTACCTGAAACTTAGCTTCTTTATTGTCTATGTTTTCTTCCGTTAACTCTTCATTACCGAATGTATTAGGATTAGAGACATAGGTGATAGGAAGTAAATAGTTTTGTCTGTGCTGGGTAATGGCAAAAACATTGTCTAGCGCTTCTTTATCACCTTCTAAGCGATTATCTAGCGCGCTCTCTGTAGTCGTATCACGTTTAATGATATCAATAACTTCAATACCGCTTTCATTCTGTGATGTTTGACCGTCCTCGTCTTCAACAGTGTCTCGTTGTTCACTGTTATCGAGTTTTGACGTTTGTTCGCTCATCACTTCTTGTGATTGTTGTGCGAACACAGGTGTACAAGCAGCAAACGCTGCCAAAAATACAAAAGGCTTAAACACAGACACCTTTAATTCTCCGTAGCAAGGGGTTGTTATTATGCTTTACTGAAGTCCAGCGTTTGGCCTTCTGAAGATGCAAATACGTGTAAAGTAGACTCTGCCACTGTGACATAGTCATTACAGTGTTTCACTACATCATCTATATCGTCATCAGTGCGTTCTGGATCATGACTATATAATGCTAATTGTTTTGCATGGCTGGCCATCGCCAGTTTTACCGCTTCCTCTGCCACCGAGTGACCCCAACCGTTTTTTGTCGGCATGTCAGATAACATGTACTGTGCGTCGTGAATAAGCAAGTCTGCATTATCAGCAAACTTAGCAAAATCTAGAAAGTCTGTTTCTTTTTTATAAGGAGGGTAAAGCTCGTTATCGGTGATATAAGCAATTTTGACACCGTCGGCCTTAATACAATAGGCGCTTCCGCTGCCAGGATGATTCATGGCTAATCGGGTAATCGTAGCGCTTCCAATAGTAAACCTATTTTGTGCTGCCGGAAGTTCTATAAGGTTAATGGCCGATTTTAACGCGCTTTTGGGGACAGGAAATAAAGAACCTTCCATTTGGTTTAAAATTTGATCGGGCTCGTTAAGTTGGGTTAGCCCCGGGTAAATGTTTATTTCCCGTGATTCTTGGTAAATGGGTGCAAAGAAAGGGAAGCCTTGAATGTGGTCCCAATGGTTGTGGCTCAATAAGAGGTAGATTGGCGAATTTTTCTTAATCAAGCTGTCGCCAAGTAAGCGAATGCCTGTGCCTGAGTCGAGGATGATATCAGTACCATCCTCAAGCTCAATGTGAACGCATGCAGTGTTGCCACCATAACGAACGTAAGCGGCCCCCGGAGTGGGAATTGAGCCCCTTACGCCATAAAATGTTAACCGCATACGCCCTCTTTTTCTTATCTAATGGGCAAGTTCAGGTTTTAGAGAGCGGCTACAAAGTCTTTTGCTGCGCTAAGGTCTAATAACTGTTTCTCGCCAGTACGTCTATTCTTGTATTCAACCTGTTGATTATCCAAGTTTCTTTCACCAATGACAATGCTGTGAGGTATGCCAATTAATTCCATATCATTGAACATAACACCTGGGCGTTCTTTTCTATCGTCAAATAATACTTCTACGCCAAGGGAAACAAGTTCTTCGTAAAGCGCCTCTGCTGCTTCTTTAATACGGTGAGACTTGTGCATATTCATAGGTATTAATGCAATTTTAAACGGTGCAATAGGATCTGGCCACTTTATGCCAAACTTATCGTGATTTTGCTCGATAGCTGCCGCAACAATTCGAGACACCCCAATGCCGTAACAACCCATTGTTAAGGTTTGGTGTTTACCTGATTCGCTCAGTACACCGCAATTCATGGCTTCTGAATACTTGCTGCCAAGCTGGAATATATGACCCACTTCGATACCGCGCTTAATATCAAGGGTACCTTTTCCGTCAGGAGACGCATCGCCAGCTACAACGTTGCGAATATCAACGCCAGTGACATCTTCAGACCAGTTTACGTTGATGTTCATTTTACCACCTGCGCCAGCGCCTGTAGTAAAGTCCGCAAGGGCCGCTGCACTTGCATCGATGTAAGCTGGAATGGGAAGGTTAGTTGCATCTGCAAAGTAGGGGACTACACCAAGCACTTCCTTAGCTTTTTCGAATGACGCTTCAACCAGCGGAGCAGCCACTGCTTGTATTTTCTCTGCCTTAACGTCGTTAAGTTCGTGATCTGCACGTAGTACCAGAGCGACCCAATTGTCTTCTTGTACTTCTTCGCCTTTCTCATTTTTTGCGTTTGCTGCTTTTACTACTACAACTTTGACTGCATTGGTAGTTTCGGTATCAATGCTCTTGAGAATTTTTTCGAAATCTTTGCCCTTGGCATCTTTGGTTTCAACGGCCGCACCCGAAGCAGCTGCCTTTTCAGGCGCAACAGCTTCAGCCATTTCAACGTTTGCCGCATAATCACTTTCGCTTGAAAACGCAATATCGTCTTCACCTGATGCAGCCAACACGTGGAATTCATGAGAATGATTACCACCAATAGAGCCAGAGTCGGCAATAACTGCTCTGAAGTCTAAGTCCATACGCGAAAATATGTTGCAGTATGCGTCGTACATTTTTTGGTAGGTTTCTTCAAGGCAGCTGTCTTCTATGTGGAAGCTATATGCATCTTTCATGGTGAATTCACGACCGCGCATAATGCCAAAACGAGGGCGCACCTCGTCACGGAATTTAGTCTGAATTTGGTACAGATTAAGTGGAAGCTGCTTGTAGCTACTAATTTCATTGCGAACTAGTGCTGTAATTACTTCTTCGTGCGTTGGTCCTAGCACGAAATCACGCTGGTGGCGGTCTTTAATACGAAGTAACTCTGGTCCATATTCTTCCCAGCGACCAGACTCTTCCCATAGGTCGGCTGGTTGAACAACGGGCATTAGCACTTCAATCGCGCCTGCTTTGTTCATTTCTTCACGAACAATATTGGCTACTTTATTAAGTACACGAAGACCAGATGGCAACCATGTGTATAGACCCGAGGCAAGCTTTCTGATCATACCAGCTCTTAGCATAAGCTGGTGGCTGATAACCTCTGCATCTGCAGGTGTTTCTTTCTGCGTGGCAAGCAAATATTGACTAGTGCGCATGTAAAGCAGGTATCCTGTTATAAATGTATTTATGACGGTTAGTGTGATGCTCTTTCGCAAACGGCAATTCGCAAAACAAAGCATTGCGAAGTGCTTGAACCGAGATAAGGTTTCACACGATTGGGCGTATTCTAATTAACTGTGAGCTATTTCGCCACAGACTGTTAACACTAATAGTGTAATTATCCTAAATGAACCAGTTCGGTCACCTTAACGGCGGCATCTCTTATTTCGAACCCCACATCAATATCGTATAACGTCACGCGGTAGGTTTTCTCATCATTTTCAATATGCTGTTTATACGCGGGGCGAGGGTCTTGAGACAGAACCGCGGTCACCAAGGCAGAAAAATCAGTGTGCTTTTTCTCTATTTCAGCAAGTATGGGCTGGATTGTATCAGCGAATGAAACGTCGCGATTGGGTATGGGGTTAATGTCATCAAGATTATCGCTGGCGCTAGGAACACTATCAGCGTACGCGATATAGGGCTTGATATCGACTAGTGGTGTGCCGTCGACTAAATCTATCCCTTCAACCACTAACTGTGTCTGTCCGTTACTGCTAACCACACCTTTGTTTTTCACCACAGACATGCCAATCCCATTAGGTCGGTGGGTACTGCGACTTGCCAGTACGCCCATAGTTGCATTACCACCTAGACGAGGGGCTTTCACCGTATTTTTCCAACCGCGTTCAATGTTTTGGTGAAAAATAAAAAGCAGCCACAGGTGACTGTAATTCTCTATCCCTTTGAGCATATTGATATCGTTAAAGCCTTCTTTGAAGGTGATAACACCTTGGGCGTTAGCCAAGTTGGGCTGTCTTGGAATAGCAAACTTTTGCTTGAAAGGCGTAGCGACGGTCGCTATCGCCTCGAGAGAAAATGAATTGTGGGTATTCACGTTTTAGCCTTAACGAAGTCGAAAATGTGTAACGTTGTCATATTACTCACATAATTTGCAGGTAAAGTAACGTTTCAAGTGAAAGCTTGAGCCAAATAAACATCCTGCTTGTTATAAGGAGCTGCTTATTTGGGTTCCCTGGAGTAATCCAATACTTTGGGCCTGCTCGCATCACGAGCTTATTCTCTTTTTAGTGCGTGTTTTTTACATTGCACAAAAAAGGTAAGCTTCACGTGTTTTATCGAGCGGGCTTATCTTTTTTAAGCGTGTCTAACACACCCTCAAAGTAAGGGCACCCAAGCGTCCGTGCTTTTTCAATGTTATGGCTGAATATCTTTTCGGCATCCTCTTCTTTTTTCATGTAGCGTGTGATATCAGCTTCACGAATCAAATGGAAAAGCGGGTAGGGTGAACGATTGGTATAGTTTTCAGCATCGTCTACGTCGCTACCGTCGAATACATAATTGGGGTGGAAGCTGGCAAGTTGGTAAGTGCCGCTGTATCCCCAGTCGTGCAGCATATTATCGCTGATAGCCAAAACATCGAGATATTCGTTGAAATCAGCAAGGGTTGAATGCGTGAGTGCAATTAGTGTTGTAGCGGTGGTTTCGTTCTCTTCTAAATGCCGCAACTCATCGTATAGCGATTGAACGACATTTCCCGCATCGCCCTCAATTACCACGCACCGAATTTGGTGAGGTGTTCTTACATAGCGTGCAAAGGGACAAAAGTTGTGCTTTATCACAATGTCGTCAACCCATTTAAGCGTTGCATCAATTACGTGCTGTTCCCATAAAGGAGATGTTGGTTCTGCCATAAAAGGTGTAGGTCAGTTTGAGTCTGTGTTCAACGTGAGCGAAGTATAAAATAAAAAGGCAGAAATTTGATTTCTGCCTAACATTTTGGTTGAACTATTTGTGCTTTAAGAATGATATTTTACGTAAGCTTCCAGCGTATTCTCTATCAAACTGGCTACTGTCATCGGCCCAACACCGCCTGGAACGGGGGTTATCCAGCCTGCGCGCTCTTTCGCTTTTTCGAAATCAACATCGCCAACAAGTGAACCATCATTAACGCGATTAATACCTACATCAATGACAATCGCGCCCTGTTTTACCCAGTCACCAGGAATAAAGTTCGGTTTACCTACAGCGACTACCAGTAGGTCTGCACGTTGAACGTGACTTTTAAGGTCTTGAGTAAACTTGTGACAGGTAGTAACGGTGCAGCCTGCTAAAAGCAGTTCTAGGCTCATAGGGCGCCCCACAATATTCGACGCACCTACAATGACCGCGTCCAAGCCTTTTACAGGGCGCTTGGTTGACTCTATCATGGTCATGATGCCTTTTGGCGTGCAGGGACGTAGTGCAGGAATACGCTGTGCAAGGCGGCCAATATTGTATGGATGAAATCCGTCGACATCTTTATGAGGGTGAATACGTTCAAGTACCTTTTCTGCATTTAACCCTGCAGGTAAAGGAAGCTGTACCAGAATTCCGTCTATCTCTTTATCTTCGTTTAGCTCGTCCACTAAATTTAGCAAGGTCTCTTCTGTGGTATCAGAAGGAAGGTCGAAAGAGCGAGAAACGAACCCCACTTCTTCGCACGCTTTACGTTTATTGGAAACATAAACTTGAGAAGCTGCATCACTGCCAACAAGGACAACGGCTAGGCCTGGTTGTCTTTTACCTGCTTGCGTAAGCGATTCAACATAGGAGGTTACGTGTTGGCGAACTTGTTTGGCAATTAGTTTGCCGTCAATAAGATGGGCGGTCATAGTCTTGTACGATTCTTATATGGTTGGGTGGTCAACAAGTGCCCTATATTGTTTCATAAAATAGGACTAATACTCTAGTAGTTATTGCTCTGCAATTATTCGCCACAAATGTTCAACGTAAACATCCGTTAATGGAAAGCCTGATGCTTACCCTTAAAAGAAGCGCAAACCTAGGCTAAAAATAGGTAAATACAAGGGTAATTGTTCAAAAAAACGTGAGAATGGATGCTTTGTGAGCGGTTGATGATTTTATTTAAAAAAGTGTTTGACGAGGTGGGGGGATGTCAGTAATATTCGCACCCCGTAACGGCACAGAGGCTAACGCTTCAAGGTCGGTACGACAGTCGGTGAGTGGCGCAGCTTGGTAGCGCACTTGTTTTGGGTACAAGGG
>NZ_CACSIH010000078.1:0-304 GCF_902705805.1 Alteromonas alvinellae
TTTTACCCTCCACACCATTACTGGCTTTCACAGGCCGAACTTTACTCACTACTACGGCTTCATCTGCCACCTCACACCGATTAACATCTTGAGTCCCCCCTTGAACGTTAACCACTTACTCTAAGTAAGTTTAGGTGCCAGGCTTCCCCAGTTACTGCACTGACGCCCTGTTAGAAATCCCACCCTCAAGCACAAAACAGGACTGACCGAGTATCGGGCTTCACGCTATTTTGCACGCTTACCCCCCTGTCTTGCCGAATCAGGTTCACTTGCGTTGTGTACCTCTAACTTCCTATGGCTTCCT
>NZ_CACSIH010000079.1:0-259 GCF_902705805.1 Alteromonas alvinellae
CTACATCATTCAACGCGACTTCGATTTTGGCGCATGAAGCACAAAAAACAGACCATCACTTGAACATGCAACATGTTGAGGTAAGGGCTTTCACATATCTCATTGCGGATTTCAGTACCCAAGACCAGTTATATTGCGTCTATCTTGATGACAACTACTTCACTGATTCCTGAAAAGTACCCATTTGACACACGTGCAACTGGCCTTAAATACAGCTGACACAGTGGGTAGTACATAGCGTTAATATTTCTTATACTCC
>NZ_CACSIH010000080.1:0-3010 GCF_902705805.1 Alteromonas alvinellae
ACTGTCAATAGGGCCCTGGTGAACGGTTACTGTAGCACTGCATCCGGCCAAAGACGTACTCGACCTGACGCCAAGAGTCTGGAAAGAGAGATTCGCGGACAAAAAATTAACGAGCGACTTAGATAAAATGGGGTGATCCGGGTCTATATTGATCGCTTACGTTGACGCGCTTGTGAGGTTAAGTTTTTTGCCTGCTTTTCTATGCCGTAAAGTTTGGCTATGTAACTGAGCGCTTTTTCGGGTTTACCTGCTTTTTTTGAAGGCGATGCTTTTTGTGCATCGGTAAATTTACGTCTGGCATGTGCCATACAAGCAGCTTGAGTGACCTGTTCAAGCGTATTGTAAGCACTGTAGCCATCGGTCAGGAGGTAGCCTGAGTATCCCGTTAAGAAATCCTTTACACAGGCAGCTGCACGACTCGGTTGATAGTCGTAAATAACAGCTGGGTTTTCTGCAAATTCACCACTGCGATAAACCCACATGTACGATTTAGTTTCGGCCTTTCTGTCTTCTTCACGAAGCACTTGCACCGTTGTTTCATCGGCACAAATCAGATTTTCATTCAGGAGTTTGGCTTTCATTGCATCGATGATAATTTGGGCTTTATCACCTAGTTGTACACACCAATTTGCGAGTGTGCCTCTGCTGATTTCAATACCGGAGCGATTTAAAATATCAACCTGGCGATAGAGCGGTAATGCATCAACATATTTAGCCGTGACGATTGCCGCAAACGTTTCAGCACTGCCCATGCTTTTAGGCAACATGCTCGCAGGCTTAGGAGCCGTAATGACTTTATTGCTGACGTGTGTTTTCTCACATTGACGACACGTGTATTTGGTACGCTCATGACGGATAACGCTGACTTTCTGTGGAATGATTTTGAGCTCTTCGCTGACTTCTTTACCGCATTCATGAAGGGGTGTTTGGCAACATTCACAACAAGGGGCACTGAGTTCGTGCAGATAAACTTCACGCTCAAGCGCTTCAGGTAATGGTTTTCTGCCTGTTTTAGCCTTGCTCTTATTTACGTTGGGCAACGCATGTTGCTGCTCAGCTTCGTTAAACGTGCCCTTGGCGACCTTTTCACTTTGTGATGAAAAGCGCTTTGATTTACTTAAGTTGAGTTGTTCAACCAGCAGTTGCACTGTCGTTTTAAGCTCAGCAATTTCTTCTGCTTGTGCACGCTCTTTTGCTTGCAGTTGCAGCAACATGGCTTTGAGTTGTGCTACGTCATCAGGTAGGTCAGTCAAGGTGGCTCAGGGCTTAAGTGGTTATCAATATCCTTAGTGTGACAGCGAAAAATGATCGTTCAAGTAGAATTTGCGATCAACATTTAACGTCACACTTCAAGTCCAAATATGGGTCGATGCGCCTTAGGATTATCTAAGGTTAATCCCGATAATAGCCACTGTAATTGCTGCTTGCTGATATGAACAGCGCCATCACATTTAGGCACCGGCCACTTAAAGTGACCTTTTTCGAGGCGACGATAATAAAGCCAAAATCCATTGGTATCCCAGAATAGGATTTTGAGTTTATCGCGGCCCCGATTACAGAAAATAAACCAAGCCTGGCTAAAGGGGTCCATTTCAAGCGTATCCGCGACGATGAGTGATAATCCATCAATCGACTTTCTCATGTCGGTGACACCCGACACTAAATACACGTTACCAGTGGGAGTCATTGTAATGCTGCAACCCAATGTTTGATTTGTGTTTGACTGAGCATCGAAGGGAGTTCAGCACGAATACCGTTAGGTAATAATAGCACCACGACATCAGCGCTTTCCTGGTCAAAGACAATTGGCTGAACTTGTTGCTTGGCCTCTTTACTGTTGAGTTTTTTGACCCAATAGTAAAGTGTTTGATAGTGGATTGACCGCTCAGTACAAAATTGTTTAATCGGCAACTGGCTTTGTTTGAACTCAGTCAGTATTTGAGTCCAGTGGTCATGTTTTTGCAATTGATTCATAGCATCTCCTTTGTAAAGAAGCACTATGCCAAAGCCTGATTTTTATTGGAATGTGGGGTTAATTAACCGCTTACTAACAAGGGTTGATAAATCTGATGTACTAGAGAAAATTGAGCAAACGGTGATTGATTTTTTTACGCAAGTCATGCAAATGGATAGTTTTACCTTACGTCAAGAAGGGATAGAGTGAGGTAGAGTTCACTTTTATTGGATAAAAGTGAATCCCGAAACTTGAGTTTCTAAATACTTAGTTGTCACGCCTTGAAATATATCCATCGAAGCCCTTAATCGGCTATGGTCTATATTGATTTTTGAATGTGTAAACATATCAACCATTTGTACGCCAGAAGCTACACCTAACCGTTTGTAAGTAAATCATTGTCTTATGTAAGCTTGATATAATATTTTAAATTCATCAGCGCATAAAATGCTATCTTTTTCTCGCCTCTGGCGCAAGTGTACGACTTTCTTTCTCGGAGCGAGGCAAACAAGGTTTCATCAGATTCTTCTAACCATTAAGAAACAGTGTGTAGCCTAATGAAAAATTGAAATGCTAATATCACACTGGCTAATACCCAATTACAGAAAAAGATGCGAATAATAGGCAGACTAGTAAGGTTGCAGGCAGTTGAATATTTATTAGCGATAGCTTGGTTCTTTTTCACTCAAAAATCAAGTATCTCCATTGGCCATAAGCATAAGCAGGGAAGAAAAATACATTTATGTCTCACTTGTGTAGTTTTGCTTTTATATATGACCCCAAATTTTTCATATTATGCTTGCTATTAATTTCATTTATTGCAGCTTTAATATTTTCTTCCATCATATGGCCATCTAAATCAATCAAAAAGTAGTATTTTCCAAAATCACCTTTTGTGGGTCTTGAGGTTATAGACGTTAGATTTATTTTTCTTTTTGAAAAAGATGATAAAATATTTCCTAAAAAACCGGGGTAATCATTATCATCAATAACGATAATTGTTGTTTTATAATCTATATCAGGGCTAATAATATCGATATTATTTTCTTTAGTTAG
>NZ_CACSIH010000081.1:0-913 GCF_902705805.1 Alteromonas alvinellae
CCGACATTCCGCATCAAATTCAGGAATAAATCTCTTGGTATAATGTGCCAAGTACATCAATGATCACCTGCTGGCGCTCCTGTTTGTCTGTGATTACGGGGGGAGAGTCACCAATACTGACTTCGTGGATCCCACTAAAACACAGAAATACCCATCGTGCCGTTGGCTTCTGGGACGGTTTCTTTTTCATGTCAGGGAAGTATTGTTGTCTTTCTTTTAATGACGTTCGGATCCGGTGTTCAAGGGCGGCGTATATCATCAGACTGCACGTCATCACCATGAGCAGCGCTTCAATCCTTTCCGGTTTCTTTAGAAACAGTGAGGATGTCAGGAATTCCGGACTTTTGAGAAAACGAAATCCCCGCTCAACATGTTGCTGGGATTTGTAGGTATCTAACAATGTCTGCATACTGAGTTCCCCGCTACAATCATTGGTTGCGAGGATAAACATCCCAGTTTGCGCCTGAGCTATTCCAACTTTATCCAAACAGGTGGCTATCAGCCCATCGAGTTGGTATTCATAGTATGCTGGCTGTTGTCCTTTTTTGGGGCGACCTTTACCTAAGAACACGGGGTGGGCTATACAGTCAAACTCACTGATGCGGGTTGTTTTTAACGTCTTGCTAAAGACTTTCATTGCCGTCTCGGCATCGGTCTGGCAGGCAAAGCGTTGCTTACACAATTTAATAAATTGCTTGTGCTCTTTTTCACTGCTTTTAAGTAAATTGCGGGCCAGCGTCTGCTGCTCCCGTTTAGTCGCCTGCTCACTGCGCAGAATCAACCATTTCTGTTTCACTCCGGCATAGTCTGCATCCACCCAACAACCGTGGTAACCGTTACCCATGGCAGTGAGACTGGCTTCCGTCACGTTGCTTACGTGCTGCCTGGCGTCTTTGATGGTCATGGGGACTCG
>NZ_CACSIH010000082.1:0-2522 GCF_902705805.1 Alteromonas alvinellae
AAGGACTAAACCGCTCCGCGGTAGTAGTGCCGCCCCCACCTCATTAATTATATTCTGATCTCGTTCCCCGCTTCTAAGCTGAAGGAAGGGCAATGTCGCCCTGAATCCACTCAGGAGTGAAACCATGAGTTACTTTGAAGGATCCAACCCCATACGCCAACGCATGATTGAAGATATGACCATGCGTAGGCTCAGTCCTAAAACGCAAATAGGCTACATCAGAGGCGTGAAGAAACTTGCTACCTTTTTGAAACGCTCGCCAGAGGATGCTACGGCTGAAGAATTGCGCCAATTCCAACTCGCAATGGCCGAGCAAGGTACATCTAACATCACCATCAATGCCACGTTATCGGGTTTAACGTTCTTATTTCATAAGTCCTTGAATCGACCTGATGTGATGCTCAAAGTCAGCACCGTGCCGGTGCCAAGGAAGTTGCCGACGGTATTGAGTAAAGAGGAAGTCAAACAACTGATGGATGCCACTCACAACATGAAATACAAAACAGCCTTCGCGGTGGCCTATGGTGCGGGATTACGGATAAGCGAAGTGGTTGCCTTGAAGGTGACGGATATCGACAGCAACCGTATGTTGCTACGCATAGAACAAGGTAAAGGGAAAAAAGATCGCATGGCGATGTTATCCCCGATGCTGTTGAACATCCTTCGCCAGTGGTACAAGCATGCTAAGGCACATCACTTAATGTTACCGGGTGGCTGGTTGTTTCCGGGGCAAAATCCGTTAAACCCGCTTGGCACCCGTCAACTCAGTCGTGCCTGTAAATCGGCATGTCAGGATGCAGGTCTGACTAAA
This sequence comes from Alteromonas alvinellae, assembly GCF_902705805.1. NCBI lineage: Bacteria > Pseudomonadati > Pseudomonadota > Gammaproteobacteria > Alteromonadales > Alteromonadaceae > Alteromonas > Alteromonas alvinellae. The sequence continues at coordinate 812 of NZ_CACSIH010000082.1, forward strand.
AAGGTCACCATGCATACGCTGCGACACAGCTTTGCGACGCACTTGTTAGAAGATAAAGTCGATATTCGGGTTATTCAAACCTTGTTAGGGCACAGCAAACTGGAAACCACCGCGCTGTATACACAAGTCGCCAGTAAACTCTTACAAGAGGTAGTGAGCCCGCTGGATACACTAGTATTGTGAGCGTGACAATATGTCGATTAACTCACGGACTCCGCTGGAAGTGGCAGACGTGTTTCGCCTGTCTGGTGCCCAGTATAAACAGTCTCAGCAGGGGCATTTAAGCTTAGCTCAACTGAAAGTGATGTCAGCCATTGAGCGCTGTCGAAGTGCTCAATTAGGTGGCCATCACTTGCACTGTGAACAGTGTCATACCGATGTTATCGCGTATAACTCCTGCCGTAACAGGCACTGTCCTAAGTGCCAGGGGGCTAGTGCTAAACGCTGGTTTGCAGCCAGAGAGCAGCAGTTGTTGCCGGTGGAGTATTATCATGTTGTCTTCACGCTACCAATAGAGGTAGCGCAATTAGCCTTTTATAACAAAGCACTGATGTATCAATTGTTGTTTAAAGCGGCATCACAAACGCTGCTCACTATCGCTGGTGATAAGCGTCATCTGGGGGCTGAGATTGGCACCACTATGGTGTTGCATACATGGGGCTCAGCGATGATGCATCATCCTCATGTGCACTGCATTGTCCCCGGTGGAGGGTTGGATAAAGCTAAACAATGGAAAGCGTGTAAAAAAGGCTTCTTCTTGCCGGTTCGAGTATTGTCACGCTTGTTCCGCCGGTTGTATATGCAGGCACTGCAAACGTTATATACGTCGCAACAACTCCTTTGCTTCGGCGAACTCGTTCAGACAGTAGGCTTTGACAGTCCGGCGCGTTTTACTGCCTGGTGTAAACAGCAACAGGCACAAGAATGGGTCGTGTATGCCAAACCGCCGTTTGCTGGCCCCAAGGCAGTCTTAAAATACTTATCCCGTTACACGCATCGGGTGGCGATTGCCAATAGCAGGCTGCAATCCATCGATGAAGCCCACGTACGCTTCAAGTACAAGGATTACCGGCGCAAAGGAAACAACATGCACCGGACGATGCAACTGACGTGTGACGAGTTTATGCGTCGATTCTTATTGCATGTCTTGCCAATCGGGTTTCATCGTATCCGGCATTATGGGTTACTGGCAAGTAAAGCCAAACTCAATATGGCCAGACAAGCCTTGCACGTAGCACCGCCACCAGAAATCAAAAATCCTGCCAATGAATCGAAGGCAGACTCAGCCCCCTTCGTGTGCAGGCAATGTCAATCACCGATGAAGATGTCGGCGCTCAGGCTACTCTCTTACTTACCAAGAGCTCCTCCTGCATCAACATAGTCGTCAATAATGCTCGAAAAATCACCTTTACTGGTGAGGGTAGCGCTTTATCTTCACTCCCGTAACCCCCATTACAATGAATAAAACGAGACAACCGAACTGAATAAAAACGTGAAAACGAGATGCGAATAGAGACGAAATACGACTGGAAAAACATGGTCATTGTGATCATCAACTACCGCCAAATCAAATCCACCATCGAAATCCCCATAGCTACACCACCGAGGTAACATCCCGCGGTTTCGTCCACCGGAGATTATCATCTATCAGCCCGAAAGCGGAACATCAACGTGACTCTGAATGGGAGGCAGATAACTGATAATCTAAACA
>NZ_CACSIH010000083.1:0-218 GCF_902705805.1 Alteromonas alvinellae
GGGCACTTTGGGATTCTTATTTCGTTAGATAACGCGTTATATATCGCAAATGATGTCGAAGTCACAACTTTCAGTCACGATTTCACGTGCGGTAGCATAATCTTTGAGGATGCACTAATTAAAAGCATTGCTATAAATGATGGCTATGTTGTACTTTCTAAGCGTAGTTTAAGGCTATATGAATCAAGAGTACTAAACTAGTTGATTACGGCTTTAAT